>NZ_JRJC01000041.1:0-580 GCF_000762975.1 Enterobacter sp. UCD-UG_FMILLET | reverse complement strand
GTTTCATGATCTCTCCGTTAAAGCGGTTGTGTGATTTACATACACTGTGCTTAAAGCCATTCTCACTGTAAAATTAATGATTCATAAAATAGCTATTAGCTGAGCTACTGATATCCATGATGAATCTTTTACACTGGCGCTTGCCGTTTCGCCCGCTGATGGATGTTTCAACCTGGATTGTCACCTTTTTCCTGCTGATGCAGGGTCTGACCGCGTTGGGGTTATTGTCATGAAATCACTGCTCTCTTTACTGGCTCGCTATGCGCTGACCTTAAGCGCCGTCGCGGGTCCACGGCGTTTGTGCGTAGTGTTTCCACATCATAAAGGCCAGAAGCGTGGCCGTGCGGGATAATCAGTGGGTGAACCGGGGCGATGTGCTTTACACCATCGATCCGCGCTGGCTAAAGCTGGCGGTGACCAGCGCGCAGGCGGACGTCGAGTCAAAACGCCATGAGATGCTGATGCGCCAGGACGCGGCCCATCGCCGTACGCTGATTAAAAACGCCATCTCCAGCGAGGATTTACAGCAAACCGGCAGCGCGGCGAACGTCGCGGCGGCCAATTATCACGGTGCGCTGGC
>NZ_JRJC01000040.1:0-65425 GCF_000762975.1 Enterobacter sp. UCD-UG_FMILLET | reverse complement strand
GACGGGCCTTCCTGAGCCCAGCGCTGAAGCCACTTGTAGCCGGTGGCAGGTGAAATGCCGTAGTGACGGCAGAGGTAACGGATGTTCGCCCCGTCCTGCGAGGCGAACAAAACAAACTCAGTACGTAATGACATGGTATCTCTCGCATCCCAGGGCATAAGCGACTCCATAAACGGGTTCTTATGCCTTAGTTGTAAGTGTCTACCATGTCCCCGAACAAGTGTTCACTATGTCCCCGGACCGTACAGTGGGAGAGGGCCGGGGTGAGGGCATCAGGCATTAGCCTTAACTCGCTCTAACTCCGTCCCCCCGCGCTTCATCACCCGATCCAATACCTCAGCTTCCAGCTCCGCCAGTCTTGCCGAGCCCACGCGACGAGGCCGCGGAAGATCCACCGTCAGGTCCAGACCGATTTTCCCGTCCTCTATTAACAGCACCCGGTCGGCCATCGCGACGGCCTCGCTCACGTCATGCGTCACCAGCAGTACCGTAAAGCCGTGCGCCTGCCACAGGGATCCTATCAAATCCTGCATTTCGATCCGCGTCAGGGCGTCGAGCGCGCCCAGCGGTTCATCAAGCAACAGCAGGCCCGGACGGTGAATCAACGCCCGCGCCAGCGCCACGCGCTGCTTCTGCCCACCCGAGAGGGCTGCAGGCCATTCGTCCGCACGATTTTCCAGCCCAACGGCGGCCAGCGCCTGTCGGGCTTCATCCCGCCAGCTGCCCTTAAGACCGAGCCCGACGTTGTCGATAACCGTTTTCCACGGCAGCAGGCGTGCATCCTGAAACATCATGCGGGTATCGTCCTGAATATTCGAAAGCGGCGTCGTTCCTGCCAGAATGTCACCGCCGTTGGGGGCTTCCAGTCCGGCCAGAAGGCGTAGCAGGGTACTCTTGCCGCCGCCGCTGCGACCAACAACGGCCACAAATTGTCCGGCGGGAATATGCAGATCCAGCCCGTTAAGAATGGTGTTTTCGCCGTAGCGTTTGGTCACGCCGTTCAGCAGTAACGGTGTTCCCTGGTTCAGTCGTGCCGTATTCATGCTTTCGCCTCCTGAAGGGTGTAGGCCGGGTTCCAGCGCAGCCAGCTGCGCTCCAGCCACTGGGCGCTAACGTCGGCGAGTTTGCCGAGCAGGGCATACAGAATGATGGCAACCACCACCACGTCCGTTTGCAGGAATTCACGGGCGTTCATCGCCAGGTAGCCAATGCCTGAGTTGGCCGAAATGGTCTCCGCCACAATCAGCGTCAGCCACATCAGGCCGAGCGCAAAACGCACCCCGACCATAATGGAGGGCAGGGCGCCCGGCAGGATCACGTGTATAAAGAGAGAAAAACCCGTTAAGCCGTAGCTGCGCGCCATCTCCACCAGACCGCGATCGATGTTGCGGATGCCGTGCCAGGTGTTGATGTAGATCGGGAACAATGTGCCCAGCGCCACGAGGAAGATCTTGGCGCTCTCATCAATACCAAACCACAGGATAACCAGCGGGATCAGCGCCAGATGCGGCACGTTGCGCAGCATCTGAATGGAGGTATCCAGCAGCCGCTCGCCCCAGCGGGAAAGGCCGCTAATCAAGCCCAGAACCAGACCGATGCTGCCGCCGATGGAAAACCCAATCACGGCGCGCCAGGAGCTGATCGCCAGATGCTGCCACAGCTCACCGCTGACGCTCAGCGACCAGAACGCTTCTACGACGCCCTCCGGAGAGGGCAGAATGCGGCTCGACAGCCAGCCGGTGGACGACGCGAGCTGCCAGAGAGCCACAATGCCGACGGGTAAAAACCACGGCGCGGCGCGCAGCAGCCATTTTTGTGAGGTGGCAGACATGGTCACTCCTTAGCTCTGCGCGGCTTTTCGTGGAATAAATTCGTTCGCCACGGCTTCGCCCTGAAGCTGGAGTTGCTGCGGCTGCGGAATTTCCGGGATGGCGACATCCAGGTGTGGGAATAACAGTTCGCCTACCTTGTAGGCCTCTTCCAGGTGCGGATAACCGGAGAGAATGAAGCTGTCGATGCCCAGCTCAGCGTATTCGTTGATACGTGCAGCTACGGTCGGTCCGTCACCGACCAGCGCCGTGCCCGCACCGCCGCGCACCAGGCCGACGCCCGCCCACAGGTTCGGGCTGATCTCAAGGTTCTCGCGTTTGCCGTTGTGCAGGGACGCCATTCGGTGCTGTCCGACGGAGTCGGTGTTAGCAAACGCGGCCTGCGCCCTGGCAATGGTCTCATCGTCCAGGTGGGAAATCAGGCGGTCCGCCGCCTGCCAGGCTTCTTCATTGGTCTCGCGCACAATCACGTGCAGGCGAATGCCGAAGCGCACCTTGCGGCCATGGGCGGCCGCCTTAGCTCGTACCTGGGCAATTTTTTCTTTCACCAGCTCAGGCGGTTCGCCCCAGGTCAGATAGAGATCGACCTGCTCTGCTGCCAGATCCTGGGCCACATCCGACGAGCCGCCAAAATAGAGCGGCGGGCGCGGCTGCTGCACCGGCGGGAAATAGAGTTTCGCGTCACGAACGTGAATATGCTTGCCTTCAAAGGTGACGGTTTCCCCTTCCAGCAGACGTCGCCAGACGCGGGTGAACTCGGCGGAGGCTTCATAGCGCTCGGTATGGTCGAGGAACACCCCATCGCCCGCCAGCTCCTGCGGATCGCTACCCGTCACCAGGTTAAACAGGGCGCGACCGTTGGACAGCCTGTCCAGCGTTGCCGCCTGACGCGCCGCCACGGTGGGGGAGACTACGCTCGGGCGTAACGCAACCAGGAACTTCAGACGCTGGGTGACCGGGATCATCGACGCGGCCACCAGCCAGGCATCTTCACATGAACGTCCGGTCGGGATCAGCACCCCGGTGAAACCGATTCGGTCCGCCGCCTGCGCAATCTGCTGCAGGTAGCCGTGGTCAACCGGGCGTGAGCCCTCTTCTGTACCAAGATAGTGTCCATCACCGTGGGTAGGTAAAAACCAGAAAAGATTCAGACTCATGATTTAGCTCCTTCTTTGCCTGCGGGCTGCCAGATGCGTTCGCGAATAGTGACCTGTTTTGGCACCAGGTGGTTTTGATAGAAAAGATCAGCCGTTTGTTGCTGAAGCGCGGCGACGTGCGCGTCCACGGGCGTAATGGTGGTCGGCGGACGGTGGTTGAGATAGCTCGCGATCACCGGCTCAGGTAAGCCCATGGTTTTCGCCAGCAGGGCAATGCTCTCCTGACGCTGGGTCTGGGTCAACGCATCGGCCTGGGTAAAGGTATCCAGTACGCCCTGAATAAATGCGCCGTTCTTTTCCGCATAAGGACGCGCGGCCAGATAGAACGAACCGGTCTGCTTCAGCGTGGTACCGTCTTTCAGCACGCGAACGCCGCCCTGCAGCAATGCGGCGGAGTAGTACGGATCCCAGATGGCCCAGGCATCAACGTTCTTCTGCTGGAACGCGGCGCGGGCGTCGGCAGGCGTCAGGTAAACGGGCTGAATGTCAGTGAACTTGAGCCCGGCTTCTTGCAGTGCACGCAGCAGCAGGTTGTGTGAGCTGGAACCTTTCTGGAAAGCCACTTTATGCCCTTTGAGGTCGGCGACGCTTTTAATGTCGCTGTTTTCAGGCACCAGAATCACTTCGGCCTTCGGTTTGGGTGGCTCAACGCCCACATAGACGAGGTCCGCTCCCGCCGCCTGGGCGAATATCGGCGGAATATCACCCGTGCTGCCGAGATCGATACTGCCGACGTTCAGGGCTTCCAGCATCTGCGGGCCAGCCGGGAACTCCACCCAGGAGAATTTGGTGTCCGGGAAGCGTTTTTCCAGCAGCTGGTGGCTTTTCGCCAGCACCATGCTGACGCTGCCTTTCTGATAGCCGATACGCAAGCTTTCCGGAGCCGTTTCTGCGGCATGGGCCAGCGAGGTAAGCGCCATCAGACCGGCCAGTCCGATGCGGGTTAAGGTTTTAAACATGTGCGACTCCTTGAGGCTGACCAAACGCCGGCGCCTGGATATCCCGGCGGTGCAGGGCATGCCAGAAGGTTTCCAGGGCGTTGTCGAGGCGGGTTTGCAGGTTCGGCGTAAAATGAGGTTTATGTTGATAATCGATAACCTGGGAGTCATCGGCGAAAACGCCGTGGAGGATCTCCTGCGCTTTCAGCGCGTTCAGCACCGGCTTCAGGGCATAATCCACGGCCAGTAAATGGGCAACCGTACCGCCCGTTGCCAGCGGCAGCACAACTTTGCCGTCCAGGGCGCGTTCCGGAAGCAGATCGAGCAGGGTTTTCAGCGCCCCGGAAAAAGAGGCTTTATAAATAGGCGTTGCCACAATTAAGCCGTCAGCGCCGTTAAGCTGCTCGATGAGCGTTTTTAGCGCTGGGCTGTCGAAGCGGGCGTAGAGCAGATCTTCAGGTTCGAAGTTATGCAGGTTCCAGTGGCACACTTCCACATCCAGGGCATTGAGTTTTTCGCGGGCATATTCCAGCAGGGCGCTGGAGCGCGAAGGGAATCGTGGACTTCCGGCCAGGGTAATGACGCGCATACTTCCTCCTTATAACCAATTGTTTGCTTTTATCTAACATTCATAACAATTTTCAGGAGTGTGACACCGCGCGGTTATTCCACTAAATGATTTATCTGCAATTAAAATGCGAAAAAGTGCATAAGAAATAAACTGGGAGGTAAACGATTGCGTTTTGCGCTGATTTTTTGCCGCAGGTCAATTCCCTTTCGCGCGTGGATCGCCCATAATCCCCTCCCGGTTTGCACACCGGGAATCCAGGAGAGTTCATGTACTACCCCTTCGTTCGTAAAGCCCTTTTCCAGCTCGACCCTGAGCGCGCTCATGAATTTACATTCCAGCAATTACGTCGTATTACCGGAACGCCGCTGGCCGCGCTGGTGCGTCAGAATGTGCCGGTAAAACCTGTGCAGTGCATGGGTCTGACCTTTAAAAATCCGCTGGGTCTGGCGGCCGGTCTGGACAAAAATGGCGAGTGCATTGATGCCCTGGGCGCGATGGGCTTTGGCTCCATTGAAATCGGTACCGTCACGCCGCGCCCGCAGCCGGGAAATGACAAGCCGCGCCTGTTCCGCCTGGTTGAAGCCGAAGGGCTGATCAACCGCATGGGCTTTAATAACCTCGGTGTTGATCACCTGGTTGAGAACGTAAAAAAAGCCCATTTTGACGGGATATTAGGCATCAATATCGGCAAAAATAAAGACACGCCGGTAGAGCAGGGTAAAGATGACTATCTGATTTGTATGGAAAAAGTCTACGCCTATGCCGGTTATATTGCGGTGAATATTTCTTCACCCAATACCCCGGGTCTGCGCTCTTTACAATATGGCGAAGCGCTGGACGATCTTCTGAGTGCCATTAAAAATAAACAAAATGAACTTCAGTCGATCCACCATAAATATGTTCCGGTCGCGGTTAAGATCGCCCCGGATCTTTCTCCCGAAGAATTGATCCAGGTTGCCGACAGTTTGGTTCGCCATAATATTGATGGTGTTATTGCGACCAATACTACCCTCGATCGTTCCCTTGTGCAGGGAATGAAAAACTGTGACGAAGCGGGTGGCTTAAGTGGACGTCCGGTGCAATTAAAAAGCACCGAAATTATTCGCGCCCTGTCTGCGGAATTAAAAGGACGTCTGCCGATTATTGGCGTCGGCGGTATTGACTCGGTGATTGCTGCGCGCGAGAAGATGGCGGCGGGTGCGTCACTGGTGCAAATTTATTCCGGCTTTATTTTTAAAGGACCGCCGCTGATTAAAGAAATCGTTACTCATCTCTAATCTTTTCTCTTAATCAGACAACCAGGGCTTTATTTCCAGCCCTGGTTGTTTTATATTCCGTCACTGTTGCTTATTTAGTCATTATAGTCTTTTATTAATGGTGTTATAAACGAGGCGGCAAACAGGACATTTTTAGTACAGGACGTTTGGGGACGGGAGAGACACATGCGAATTAAACCTGACGATAACTGGCGCTGGTATTTTTGCGACGAGCATGACCGAATGATGCTCGATTTAGCCAATGGCATGTTGTTTCGTTCTCGTTTTGCCCGCCGAATGTTAACCCCGGATGCATTTTCCCCGTCGGGCTTTTGCGTTGACGATGCGGCGCTTTATTTCTCCTTTGAAGAAAAATGTCGCGATCTGGTGCTCTCTAAAGAGCAGCGTGCCGAGCTGGTATTAAATGCGCTGGTGGCTATCCGCTTCCTGAAACCGCAAATGCCAAAGAGCTGGCATTTTCTTGCGCATGGTATGAGCTGGACCCCGGCAACGGGCGATGCGGCGAGCGTCAATCTGAGCGATACCGCAGAAGAGGTGAGCCTGCTGGTGGTTGAGCCAGGCGAAAATGCTGCGCTCTGCCTGCTGGCGCAGCCCGGCGTAACCATTGCCGGGCGGACGATGCAGCTTGGCGATGCCATTAAAGTGATGAATGACCGGCTGAAGCCACAGCTGCGCGTGGATGCCTTCAGCCTCGAACAGGCGGTTTAAGCTTCCAGTTGTACGGACGTTTTCGGTATGCAGCTACAGCACAGAATTGTGCCGTCATTTCCAATTGCCGATTTTTTCAGCGCACTGACCTCTCCATCCACCAGCTTGATGCGACAGCATCCGCAAATGCCTGCGCGACAGGAATAGGGTACGCGAATTTCCTGCCTGCTCCAGTTGCTCAAGTAATACCTGCTGGTTGTTGCCACGGATGACGTTGCCCTGCCAGTGAATATCTACCGCAGAGGCGACATTCGTCACAACGTCGACCATTTCTTCTTCCTGACCCGAGCCGTACACCCTTGCAGGCCCACGGGCAAGAATTTCGACCTCATCGCCGACGCGGATCGCGCCGCTGGAGCGCGGGATCAGGTTCTGGCCGAAATCCACATCGCCGTTGTCCTGCGCGGTGCGGAACGACTGCAGCGTCTTCAGCGGTTCACCAGAAGGGTGCTTCAGCCCTTTTTCGGGGCTCACCGTGGTGAAAATGCAGCGGCTGCAGGGTTTTACGACATCAAAGATGACGCTGCCGATGCGGATCACTTTCCAGGTGTCTTCTTCCCAGGCGTCGGCGCCCGTGACCACCAGGTTCGGACGGAACTGTTCCATCTGAACGCTGGCTTTGCAGCGGCCTTGTAAATCACGCAGCGAGGCTTCGTTAGTCAGCAGGAACGGAAAACCATCGGCGAAGGAGAGGGGAACGGCGTCATGTCGCTTCACGCGACGCGTCGGTTCAGGACCTACCCAGCGCAGTTGCACGTCGCGGGAGAAGAAACCGCTCAGCCAGCGGTTAATCTCATCCGGGGCGATGCGCGCGGTAAAATGATTGCCCCACACTTCCGTTGGCGCATCGACAGGCGCAAAATCAGCAAAGCGAATGACCGCGCTGGAACCGTCCGGCGCGGTAAGGTGCAAACCGTCATGAAACGGGGAAGGGGTAAAGCGAACCATCTGCGGGAACTGACGTGCGGTAATGAACGTGCCGTCAGGCTCGGTGACCATAAAAATACGATCGAAGGCGAATCCGCTCATGTCGGCCAGCGCGTGAGAGACGCCGATGCCGCGCATGGATTTCACCGGATGAATAAAAAGCCTGGATAACGTCGCCACTGCACACTCCCACAAATGAAAATAAGCCTTCAACTTTATGACATACACGCCATATTAGCTATAATGCGCGACAATTTTCTAAGAGTAAAAGTGACGATATGAATTCTCTGTTTGCCAGTACGGCCCGTGGGCTGGAAGAGCTGTTAAAAACTGAACTGGAAAGCCTGGGCGCGCAAGAGTGCCAGGTGGTTCAGGGTGGTGTCCATTTTGAGGGCGACACGCGGCTTATTTACCAGAGCCTGATGTGGAGCCGTCTGGCGTCGCGCATCATGCTGCCGATGAAGGAGTGCAGGGTCTATAGCGACCTGGACCTCTATACCGGCGTACAGATGATCGACTGGACAGAGATCTTCATGCCCAACGCTACCTTTGCGGTGCATTTCAACGGCGTGAACGATGAGATCCGCAACAGCCAGTACGGTGCCCTGCGCGTCAAAGACGCCATTGTTGACTGCTTCACGCGTAAAAATAAGGAACGTCCGAACGTCGATCGCGAAAATCCGGATCTGCGTATTAACGTCTGGCTCAACGGTGACACGGCGAGTATTTCTCTCGATCTGAGCGGCGCGGGCCTGCACCTGCGCGGCTACCGCGATCGTACCGGTATGGCGCCAATTAAAGAAACTCTGGCCGCCGCCATTGTGATGCGCTCCGGCTGGCAGCCGGGCACGCCGCTGCTCGATCCGATGTGTGGTTCCGGTACGTTGCTGATTGAAGCGGCCATGCTGGCAACCGACCGCGCGCCGGGCCTGCATCGCGGCCACTGGGGTTTTAAAGGCTGGGCGCAGCACGACGAAGCGCTCTGGAAAGAGGTCAAAGACGACGCGCAAACCCGCGCGCGTAAGGGGCTGGCGGAATATACCTCCCACTTCTACGGTTCGGACAGCGACCCGCGCGTAATCGAACGCGCGCGCAGCAACGCCCGTCGCGCCGGTATCGGCGAGCTTGTCACCTTCGAGGTGAAAGACGTAGCGAACCTCACCAACCCGCTGCCGAAAGGCCCGTACGGTACGGTTATCAGCAACCCGCCATACGGCGAGCGTCTGGACAGCGAACCGGCGCTGATTGCCCTGCACAGCCTGCTGGGGCGCAATATGAAGGACTACTTCGGCGGCTGGAACCTGTCGCTGTTTAGCGCCTCGCCGGAGCTGCTGAGCTGCCTGCAGCTGCGTGCCGATCGCCAGTTTAAGGCGAAAAACGGCCCGCTGGACTGCGTGCAGAAAAACTACCATCTGGCGGAGAAGGCGGCGGACAGCAAGCCATCCGGCGTGGCGGAAGATTACGCCAATCGCCTGCGCAAGAACCTGAAGAAATACGAGAAGTGGGCGAAGCAGGAAGGGATTGAATGCTACCGCCTGTACGACGCCGATCTGCCGGAGTACAACGTGGCGGTCGACCGCTACGCGGACTGGGTGGTGATTCAGGAATATGCGCCACCGAAAACCATTGATGCGCAAAAAGCGCGTCAGCGTATGCTGGACGTTATCGCGGCCACCATCGCCGTGCTCGGCATTGCGCCAAACAAGCTGGTGCTGAAAACCCGCGAGCGTCAGAAAGGGAAAAATCAGTACCAGAAGATGGGCGAGAAGGGCGACTTCATCGAAGTGGGCGAATACAACGCCCGCCTGTGGGTGAACCTGACCGACTATCTGGATACCGGCCTGTTCCTCGACCACCGTATCGCCCGTCGCATGCTGGGTCAGATGAGCAAGGGGAAAGATTTCCTCAACCTGTTCTCCTATACCGGGAGCGCCAGCGTGCACGCCGGTCTCGGCGGCGCGCGCAGCACCACTACGGTGGATATGTCCCGCACCTATCTGGAGTGGGCCGAGCGCAACCTGCGTCTCAACGGTCTGACAGGACGTCAGCATCGCCTGATGCAGGCAGACGTGCTGGGCTGGCTGCGCGATACCGACGAGCAGTTCGACCTGATCTTTATCGATCCGCCGACCTTCTCTAACTCCAAGCGTATGGAGGATAGCTTTGACGTTCAACGCGATCACCTGCGCCTGATGACCGACCTGAAGCGCCTGCTGCGCAAAGGTGGCACAATTATGTTCTCGAACAACAAACGCGGCTTCCGTATGGATCATGACGGTTTAGCAGCCCTGGGACTGAAAGCACAAGAAATCAGCCAAAAAACGCTGTCTCAGGACTTTGCCCGTAACCGTCAAATTCATAACTGCTGGTTGATTACCGCGGCCTGAAAGGAAATATAAATGTCTTTAATTAGTATGCACGGCGCGTGGCTCTCTTTCAGCGACTCGCCGCTTCTCGATAATGCAGAGCTGCATATCGAAGATAACGAACGCGTCTGCCTGGTGGGCCGTAACGGCGCGGGTAAATCCACGCTGATGAAAATCCTCAACCGCGAGCAGGGGCTGGATGACGGCCGCATCGTTTACGAGCAGGATCTGATCGTCTCCCGCCTCCAGCAGGATCCGCCGCGTCACGTGACCGGCAGCGTTTACGATTTCGTGGCGGAAGGCATTTCTGAGCAGGCCGAATACCTGAAGCGCTATCACGAGATTTCGCATCTGGTGATGACCGACCCGAGCGACAAGAACCTCAACGAACTGGCGAAAGTGCAGGAGATGCTCGATCACCACGGTCTGTGGCAGCTTGAAAACCGCATTAACGAGGTTCTGGCCCAGCTTGGTCTGGAAGCGGACATGGAGCTGTCGGCGCTCTCCGGCGGCTGGCTGCGTAAAGCGGCCCTGGGCCGCGCGCTGGTCAGCGGGCCGAAGGTGCTGCTGCTGGACGAACCGACGAACCACCTGGATATCGAAGCGATTGACTGGCTGGAAGGCTTCCTGAAAACCTTCAGCGGCACCATCATCTTTATCTCGCACGACCGTTCGTTTATTCGCAACATGGCGACGCGTATTGTCGATCTCGACCGCGGCAAGCTGGTCACCTATCCTGGCGATTACGACACCTATCTACTGGAGAAAGAAGAAAACCTGCGCGTGGAAGAGCTGCAGAATGCGGAGTTCGACCGCAAGCTGGCGCAGGAAGAGGTGTGGATCCGCCAGGGCATCAAGGCCCGCCGTACTCGTAACGAAGGTCGCGTGCGCGCTCTGAAGGCAATGCGCCGTGAGCGCAGCGAACGCCGTGAAGTGATGGGCAGCGCCAAAATGCAGGTGGAAGAAGCGTCCCGTTCCGGCAAGATTGTCTTCGAAATGGAAAACGTCAACTATCAGGTTGATGGCAAAGTGCTGGTGAAGGATTTCTCCGCCCAGGTTCAGCGCGGCGACAAAATTGCGCTTATCGGCCCGAACGGCTGCGGTAAAACCACGCTGCTGAAGCTGATGCTGGGCCAGCTGCAGGCCGACAGCGGCCGCATTCACTGTGGAACTAAGCTGGAAGTGGCCTACTTCGACCAGCACCGCGCGGAGTTGGATCCGGACCGCACGGTGATGGATAACCTCGCCGAAGGCAAGCAAGAGGTGATGGTAAACGGCAAACCGCGCCACGTGCTGGGCTATCTGCAGGACTTCCTGTTCCATCCGAAACGTGCGATGACCCCAGTGCGTGCGTTATCTGGCGGAGAGCGTAATCGTCTGCTGCTGGCGCGTCTGTTCCTGAAACCAAGTAACCTGTTGATTCTCGATGAACCAACGAACGACCTGGATGTCGAAACGCTGGAATTACTCGAAGAACTGATTGACGGTTATCAGGGGACCGTGATGCTGGTTAGCCACGATCGTCAGTTTGTGGATAACACCGTAACCGAATGCTGGATCTTCGAAGGTGAAGGGCGAATTGGACAATACGTAGGCGGTTATCACGATGCAAAAGGACAGCAATCGCAGTCTCTGGCGCAGAAACAGTCAAAGTCCAAAATAAGTCCAGAACCTGCTGTAACAAAAGCAGAAACTGTTAAAAAATCTCCTGCTAAAATGAGTTATAACCTGCAGCGCGAACTCGAGGGGCTGCCTCAGCGCCTTGAAGAGCTGGAGGCCGCTCTCGAAACGTTGCAGATGCAGGTCGCTGATGCGTCATTCTTTACGCAGCCGCACGACTATACTCAGAAAGTACTGTCAGAACTGTCCGCGGCTGAAAAAGCCCTGGAAGAAGCATTTGAGCGCTGGGAGTACCTTGAGTCTCTGAAGAACGGCGCATAAACAGGGATAACATATGTGTGACCAGCACCATGCCGACAGGCATATTTTATGCTCGCAATGCGATATGCTCGTGGCGTTGCCAGAGCTTGGTCACGGACATAAAGCCCTGTGTCCACGTTGCGGCGCAACGTTGACAACCGAGTGGGACGCGCCGCGGCAGCGTCCCACTGCTTACGCTCTTGCAGCATTGTTCATGCTGCTGCTCTCCAATCTCTTCCCCTTCATCTATATGAAGGTGGGGGGGATAACCAGCCAGGTGGATTTGCTTGAAATCCCGGGCGTGATGTTCTCGGAAGATTACGCCAGCCTCGGCACCTTTTTTCTCCTGTTTGTCCAGATAGTCCCGGCTTTCTGCCTTGTCGTTATCCTTTTACTGGTCAACCGCGTCAGGATGCCGGCATTACTGAAAATCCGGCTCGCGCGAATCCTGTTTCAGCTCAAAAGCTGGGGTATGGCCGAAATTTTTCTGGCGGGCATTCTGGTCAGTTTTGTGAAGCTCATGGCTTACGGCGATGTGGGGATCGGCAGCAGTTTTGTTCCGTGGTGCCTGTACTGTGTCCTGCAGCTGCGCGCGTTCCAGTGCGTGGACAGGCGCTGGGCGTGGGATGACATCGCCCCGGCACCGACGCTTGCGCAGACGGTAAAAGTCGGCGTGCCCGGCATTCGCCAGGGGCTGCGTTCCTGCCCATGCTGTACCGCCGTGCTGCCCGCCGATCTCGACGTTTGTCCGCGCTGCAAAACGAAAGGTCACGTACGCCGTAAAAATAGCCTTCAGTGGACGATGGCGCTGCTGGTCACGTCCATCATGCTGTATCTGCCTGCCAATATTCTACCGATCATGATCACCGATTTGCTCGGCGATAAAATGCCCTCGACGATCCTCGCCGGGGTGATCCTGCTGTGGGGCGAAGGTTCCTATCCCGTCGCCGGCGTGATCTTTATCGCCAGTATTATGGTACCAACCTTAAAAATGATCGCCATCGCCTGGCTCTGTTGGGACGCTAAGGGCCATGGAAAACGCGACAGCGAACGCATGCACCTGATTTATGAAGTGGTCGAGTTTGTCGGACGCTGGTCAATGATTGACGTGTTTGTCATCGCCGTTCTCTCTGCACTGGTGCGGATGGGCGGTTTGATGAGTATTTATCCCGCGATGGGGGCTTTAATGTTTGCACTGGTCGTGATTATGACCATGTTTGCGGCCATGACCTTCGACCCTCGTTTATCGTGGGATCGTGAGCCTGAATCAAGCCATGAGGAAGAGTAAGAGCATGGAAAATAAGAGTGGAGAGGCGAAAGTGCAGAAGGTCAAAAACTGGTCGCCGGTGTGGATTTTCCCCATCGTGACCGCGCTGATCGGTGCATGGATCCTGTTTTATCATTACAGCCATCAGGGACCCGAAGTCACGCTGATAACCACCAATGCCGAGGGGATTGAGGGCGGTAAAACGACCATCAAAAGCCGTAGCGTGGACGTGGGCGTGGTCGAAAGCGCAACCCTGACCGACGATTTAACCCATGTGGAGATTAAGGCGCGCCTTAATGCCGGCATGGAAAAACTGCTGCATGGCGATTCCGTTTTCTGGGTCGTTAAGCCGCAGGTGGGACGTGAAGGGATCAGCGGTTTGGGGACGCTGCTCTCCGGGGCCTATATCGAACTGCAGCCAGGTGCTAAGGGTAACCAGCCAGCCCAATACCAGCTTCTGGATTCACCGCCGCTTGCACCGCCTGATGCCAAAGGTATCCGCGTGATCCTCGACAGCAAAAAAGCAGGGCAGCTCACGGCGGGCGACCCGGTCCTGTTCCGCGGTTACCGCGTCGGGTCGGTTGAGAAAAGCACGTTTGATCCGCAGAAACGCGCGATCAGCTATCAGCTCTTCATTAATGCGCCAAACGATCGCCTGGTCACCAGCAACGTCCGTTTCTGGAAAGACAGCGGGATCGCCGTGGATCTGACCTCGGCAGGTATGCGCGTTGAAATGGGGTCGCTGACCACGCTGTTTGGCGGTGGCGTGAGTTTTGACGTGCCGGAGGGTCTGGATTTGGGCCAGCCGGTTGCAGAGAACACCGCTTTCCGTCTCTTTGACGATCAAAAAAGCATTCAGGATGCGCTCTATACCGATCACGTTGACTTCCTGATGTTCTTTAAAGACTCCGTTCGCGGCCTGCAGCCGGGGGCGCCTGTTGAGTTCCGCGGCATTCGTCTCGGTACGGTTGGGCAAGTGCCGTTCTTCGTTCCGGGCCTTCAGCAGGTGCTGGACGATGATTACCGCATTCCGGTACTGATTCGCATTGAACCAGAGCGTCTGCTTAACCAGATTGGTGAAAATCAGGATATCGCTACCCATATCACCCAACTGATGGAACGCGGTTTACGCGGGTCGCTGAAAACCGGCAACCTGGTAACCGGTGCGCTGTATGTGGATATGGACTTCTACCCGAAAGCACCGCCGATTACCGGTATCCGTGAATTCGGTGGCTACAAGATCATCCCAACGGTGAGTAGCGGTCTGGCTCAGATCCAGCAGCGTCTGATGGAAACGCTGGATAAGATCAACAATCTGCCACTGAATCCGATGATTGAAGCGGCGACGAACTCTCTTAGTGAAAGCCAGGCAACGATGCGTCGCCTGCAAACCACGCTGGATAACATCAACAAGATCACGGCGAGCCAGAGCATGCAGCAGCTGCCGCAGGATATGCAGAAAACGCTGCGTGAGCTGAACCGCAGTATGCAGGGCTTCCAGCCGGGTTCAGCGGCATACAACAAGATGGTGGCAGATATGCAGCGTCTTGATCAGGTCTTGCGTGAACTGCAGCCGGTGCTGAAAACGCTCAACGAGAAGAGCAATGCGCTGGTGTTCGAAGCGAAAGATAAAAAGGATCCTGAGCCGAAGAGGGCAAAACAATGAAAAAGTGGCTATTGATGGTTGGCGCTCTGCTGTTAACGGCGTGCAGTTCAGGGGTAGATAATAAAAGCTACTATCAGCTGCCTGTGGCTACCCACAGCGGTGGACAAAGCACGGCCAGCCAGGGAAACCGCCAGCTGTGGGTTGAGCAGGTTGCCGTGCCGGATTATCTGGCAGGGAACGGCGTGGTCTATCAGACCAGCGACGTTAAATACGTGATCGCGACGAACAACCTGTGGGCCAGCCCGTTGGATCAGCAGCTGCGCAACACGCTGGTGGCCAATCTGGGCAGTCAGCTTCCGGGCTGGGTTGTCGCGTCGCAGCCGCTGGGTAACGACCAGGATACGCTTAACGTCACGGTCACGGGCTTCCACGGCCGTTATGACGGTGCGGTGGTGATCAGCGGCGAGTGGTTGCTGAACCATCAGGGGCAGCTGATTAAGCGTCCTTTCCATCTGGAGCTGAAGCAGCAGAAAGATGGCTATGACGAAATGGTGAAAGTTCTGGCTCAGGGTTGGGCACAGGAGTCGGCCAGCATCGCGAGAGAAATTTCCCGGCTGCCATAAGTAAAATTCATCATCAAAAACCGCAGTTGGCCTGTTGCTGATTGCGGTTTTTTTTCGTTTTCAGTTCAGATTGTTACTTGTGCCACGTCACAATTTTTGTACAAATGAACTTCTGGCTAGCTCACAAATATGACACCCGTATGAATTTTGAACATTGACGATGCGACTAATTCGGGGTATTCGTTATCTGTGCCTGTGCAGATAGTGCAGACACTGTTTTCTTTCCACCAGACAAAAGAATGAGGGAAACGAGGCATGAAGAGACAGAAACGAGATCGCCTGGAACGGGCTCATCAACGTGGTTATCAGGCCGGCATCGCTGGACGTTCTAAAGAAATGTGTCCTTATCAGACGATAAATCAAAGGTCACAATGGCTTGGAGGCTGGCGAGAAGCCATCGGCGACAGGGCACTCATAGCCTGATAACGTCTCTTTTAAAAAAGAAACCTCCGCAATGCGGAGGTTTCGCCTTTCTGGGGGTGCCAAAAGCACGATCAGAAAGCTGAAGTGTCCTGGAACAGGCCAACTTTCAGGTCGCTTGCGCTATAGATCAGACGACCGTCAACAAGCACTTCGCCATCTGCCAGGCCCATAATCAGGCGGCGGGTTAACGATGCGCTTGAAGTGAATACGATAGGTCACTTTCTTCGCTGTAGGCAGAACCTGGCCAGTGAATTTTACTTCGCCCACGCCCAGCGCGCGGCCTTTACCTTCGCCACCCAGCCAGCCCAGATAGAAGCCAACCAGCTGCCACATTGCATCGAGGCCCAGGCAGCCAGGCATTACCGGATCGCCAATAAAGTGGCAACCGAAGAACCACAGGTCCGGGTTGATATCGAGTTCTGCTTCTACGTAACCCTTATCGAAGTTACCGCCGGTTTCGGTCATTTTCACGACACGGTCCATCATCAGCATGCTTGGGGCCGGTAACTGTGGGCCTTTTGCGCCAAACAGTTCACCGCGACCAGAGGCAAGAAGATCTTCTTTTGTATAGGATTCGCGTTTATCTACCATGTTCTCAGTAAGCCTTATTTTAGTGAAGGACGCAGGATAGCTAACACGTGTACGCTGAACAAGTCCGATCAGTTCGAACTAAACCAGCCCAACCAGCGTAACGGCCATGGATAACGATGACGAGCATCCTGCTGTGTCGCCTGAGCAATGCGCTCCTGGATAGTCTGCATCAGGGTAGTTTGCCCTTCGCCATCCCAAACCAGATTTGTCAGTAAGGGTAGCGCATCCTCAATCCCTTCGATGGCCCAGATGGCGAATTGCTCTTGCTCAACTGCATCCAGAATATCCTGACTGAGGCTCAAATGGCGTGCGTTGGGAGCAGGAATAATCACACCCTGTTTGCCGTTTAAACCGCGCTGCTGACAGATGGAGAAGAAGCCTTCAATTTTTTCGTTGAGGCCTCCCACTGGCTGGGCACGACCGAACTGGTCCACCGAACCGGTGATTGCGATGTTCTGATTGATGGGCACTTCCGCCAGGGCGCTGATTAAGGCGCACAGCTCGGCCATAGAGGCGCTATCGCCATCCACTTCGCTGTAGGACTGCTCAAACGTCAGCGAGGCGGAGAAGGGGATCTGTTGCTCAAGCTGCAGCTCTGACATCAAAAACGCCTGCATGATCATCATGCCTTTCGCGTGAATGTTGCCGCCCAGCTCGGCTTTCCGTTCGATATCGGTGAACTCGCCATCGCCAATGTGCACAACGCAGCTGATACGGGACGGTTCCCCGAATGCGCGCGGATGGCCGGGAAATTCAATCACCGACAGGGCGTTGATCTGCCCGACGCGTTCGCCTTCGGTCTCTACCAGAATTTGTTCCAGCAGAATTTCATCCTGCATACGGTCGGCAAGATAGCCTTCTCGCCACTCACGCTGAGCCAGCATCTGAGTGAGCTGTTCGCCGGTGAACGCTCCGTCACCGCTGATCACGCCCACTTCACGCAGCTGTTTACCGATCCAGAGCGGGCAAAGCGGCAGCGTTTCCTGGTCACCGGTGTAGCGCACGGCTTCGCGGATTAAGCCCGGCCACGCGTCAGCCGCAGGGGTTGGTAGCGCAAAACGTTCAGCAACGGCCATCACCCACTGGCACCACTGCGCCATATCGTCGGCGTCAGCAATCTGGATGTTGTCTTCGTATTCGCTATACACCGCCTGCTCAGCGAGTTCCGGCTCCATTTCCTGGAAGTCCGCCAGCGATTCGCGGTCGCCCGTCAGCACGACGGTCAGCGACAGCGGCATAGACGGAACGGAGACAGGAAGAGGACGAGACTCATCGTAGCCCACCCAGTCGAAACGCTGCTGGTGCACGATGGTTTTCAGACGCATCCACAGCAGCGGCTGCGAGAGCAGGGTACGCAGTGAGATGATGAGAACACCGCCATTTGCGCGATGTACCAGCCCCGGCTGCAGCGAAAGCTCGCCGTTAAACTGGCGCAGACAACCAAAGAGTTGTTCCGCCTCGACCCAGTTAGCGGTAATCACCTCGCCCTTAGCGGCAAAACGACCATCGGCCTGCGCCGCTGGTTCGAAAGTGACATCATGTCCCGCAATACGATACTGACCGCCAAAAACTGCGTTCGCTTCCGGCTTCAGCTGGCGCACGGCATCTCCGAGCAGCGTCAGGTATTCCGCTTCTTCCGGGGCCTTGAGCAGCATGAAGGGCGCGGTTGCCCATGGGCTTAACACCTGCTCCAGCGCATAATGCAAACGAGGCTGCGTATCGCTAAGGATGAATTCGTGTTCTTTTGCGAGTTCGGGCTGTGCAAACAGTTCCTGGTAACTTTCGGTATCCGGAACAAGGTCACGCCATGCAAGTTTCGTAATGGTCAAAGTTGATGTTTTTTAGTCAGATGTAAAAGCGTGGAGTATACCGTAAGCGGGGGGCTGTACCCAAGCAGGATTGGGTATTTCGGCAGGGCGATTGGCTGCATTCACTCACAGGATATGATTTCTTTTCAGCAGATTGCTAAAAAACTGATATTCTGAACAGAGTTACGTGGTAACACTGAGATAGCAATGAAATATCAACAACTGGAAAATCTCGAAAGCGGCTGGAAATGGAAGTACCTGGTCAAAAAGCACCGTGAAGGGGAGCTGATCACCTGCTACGTCGAAGCCAGCGCTGCGCAAGAAGCCGTGGATATTTTGCTGACCCTCGAAAATGAACCGGTACAGGTTAACGGCTGGATTGAGAAACACATCAATCCTGCACTGTTAAACCGGATGAAGCAAACTATCCGTGCGCGACGCAAACGGCATTTTAATGCTGAGCATCAGCACACTCGCAAAAAATCAATCGACCTGGAATTTGTTGTCTGGCAGCGACTGGCCGGGCTGGCACAACGACGGGGCAAAACGCTGTCGGAAACCATCGTGCAGCTGATTGAGGATGCAGAACATAAAGAGAAATACGCCAACCAGATGTCGACACTGAAGAACGACCTTCAGGCGCTGTTGGGTAAAAAGTAGATTAGTTTACTTTTCTTCAGACAATAAAAAACCCCGCATTGCGGGGTTTTTTTATAAGACGATAACTTATGCCGCTGGCTGAGTTACAACGTCTTTGATGCCTTTAACTTCGATCTCTACGCGACGATCTGGAGCCAGGCAGTCGATCAGTGCAGCGCGAGCTTTCACGTTGTCACAGGTGTTGCCAGTAACTGGGTTAGATTCGCCCATACCACGTGGGGAGATCTTGTTAGCTGGGATACCTTTAGAGATCAGGTAATCAACAACAGACTGAGCACGTTTCTCAGACAGTTTCTGGTTGTAAGCGTCAGAACCGATACGGTCGGTGAAGCCCAGAACCACTACGGAACCGTCTTTAGGATCCAGGTTGCTCAGCTGGGTGTACAGCTGATCCAGTGCCTGCTGGCCTTCTGGTTTCAGAGTCGCTTTGTTGAAGTTGAACAGAACGTCAGACTTCAGAGTGAAGTGCTTGGTCTGTACTTCTGGAGCTGGAGCCGGCGCTGGAGCAACAACTGGTGCTGCTTCTTCCTGCTGGCCGAAACGGTAGGAAACACCTACGCTCAGCATGCCGTTGTCTGGACGAACACCAACGGTGTTGCCGTCGCCGATGTTGTTAACCCACTGGTATTCCAGACGGGTAGCGATGTCACGGGTCATAGCCCACTCAACGCCACCAGCGAATACTGGGGAAACACCGGTGTCATGGTTGTCACCAGAAATGTTGTTGCTGGAGTCTGCACGCCATACCATGCCGCCCAGACGGGTGTACACGTCCAGATCGTCAGTGATTGGGTAGCCCAGTTTAGCGGTCAGTTGAACGCCCTGTGCTTTGAAAGCGCCGTTGATGGTGTCGCCTTTGTATGGCATACGACCTAACCAGTCGTAACCCATTTCAAAACCAACATACGGGTTAACCTGATAGCCACCGAACGCACCTGCACCAAGCTGGCTCTCGTGAGTAGGGCCATCATTGTTCAGGCTGCTGTTGTACCAGCCGGTGTCGTGGAACTGAGACCAGCCCAGTTTACCACCTGCATACCAGGTATTATCTTTCGGAGCGGCCTGCGCTACGGTAGCGAAGCCAGCCAGTGCCACTGCAATCGCGATAGCTGTCTTTTTCATTTTTTGCGCCTCGTTATCATCCAAAATTCGCCATGAAAGTCTCAGGAGAGAATCACGGTTAAATCCTTCACCGGGGGGCGTGGTCAAATATAAATCTACCGATATCTTCGGCTTAGGCCGAGCACCCCTGGCGATGTAAAGTCTACAACGTAGCTGAAAACTTACAAGTGTGAAGTCCGTCAGGCATATGAAAAAAAAAGTTCCGTATACCGATTATTTAACATTTTTCGAACGAATTTTGTGCAATAAAATTAAGAAGAACCGCACCAGACAAGCCTTGCCGCAATTTTCAGACCGGGAACTTAAATCCCATCTTGTGGTCAAAAAAAATTCCAGGAAAAATCTTAATTTCACTCAATGATACAAATTTGAGTGAATTTTTAGCCCAGAAAGTTGTCCTCTGCGGTAAGAATCCGATCGAACCGGACGCATAATGAACCCGATTGCATTCCCTTCTTCAGCTGCTTCAGTCAGACGGAAATGTTCCTCTTCCGTCAATTCTTCCGGTAACCATCCAATCACCACGCTGTAATTTCCGGTGCGTAACGCGCGGATCATCGACTCAACGGTATCGCACGGCGGAAGCTGGTTAATTTGCATGACCTTAGTTAGAGGAAGGCCTGCGGACTGAACCCACTCACGGCTCAGTTTTTGCTGAGGCGTGAGCCAGAGCTGCCAGCGCGATTGCTGACCAAGCTGTTGCAATAACGGCAACAACAGAAGTTGCGTCAACAGGGGCTGGTCTTCACGATAAACCACTTCACTGATAAGCCCCGTGGAAACACGCTCGACGGAATTCTGCGCGACATTGCCTGCGGTAGAAGAGAGAGAGGTTGAGCGATTTGCATAGCCTGAAGTGTGCATATTCATTCCAGCCCTGTAGTTACTGTATGGATATACAGTAACCCCTGTATGCATAAAGATCAACCTCATTTTCGGAAAGCGACTCGCAAAATTCATTCAATGTTGATGTCCCTCGAAAAATCATCTTGCTCATCGGCGATAAGTTGCCTATTTTCCTGCTAACGGATCCGCTAGTAAGAAATTTCGTTGTTACTTTATGATTTTGAAGGGAAATATCATGAAAAAGATATCTTATGAACGGATTTATAAATCCCAGGAATACCTCTCCCCGTTGGGCGAAATTCATCACCGGGCTCTGTTTGGAGGCTATACCCTGGCGGTAGATGATGCGGTGTTTGCCATGGTGTCAGACGGCGAACTTTATCTTCGCGCCTGTGAGGAGAGTGCGAAATACTGTGTAAAAAATGCCTCCTCTTTTTTGACGTTGATGAAGCGAGGCCGCCCGGTGCTGCTCAACTACTATCGTGTGGATGACGGATTATGGCAGGACAGGGAGCGGTTGCTTCAGCTCTCCTCGTTTGCGCTTAGTGCGGCAAGAAAAGAGCGCTATCAGCGCCATCAACGAAACCGCTTAAAGGATCTGCCAAACCTGACCTTTCAGCTTGAAGTCTTGCTCTTTGAAGCAGGCATCACTAATGAGGAAACGCTGCGGGCGCTGGGTGCCAGAGAGAGCTGGCTGAAGATGCGGGCAAAAAACAAAGCGCTCGGTATTAAGGTTCTCTTCGCGCTGGAAGGGGCTATCGAGGGGCTGCATGAGGCGGCACTCCCGGCAGGCATTCGCCGGGAGCTGACGGAGTGGTTTAATGCGCTGCCTGAGCCACAGGAGAATCACTCCTCCAGGTAGCGATTTGCTGTTGCAGCCGGCAAATTTCAGGCAGCAGAGCGATAAGCAGGCCTATCTGCTGAAGTACCAGCGGCGCTTTGCTGTCGTTTCCAGGGTCAAGATGCGCAATGCGTTGAGCCAGTTCATCCAGCGCCTGTTGCACGCGCGGCTCATCGGCCGGTCGGTGATGAAGTGCGTCATCGACATAACAGACGGCGTCATCGAGCAGATTGAGAATACCCGGGTTGGTGAGTTTCTCGCGGTGGGCACCGAGCGTCGAAATATAGCTGGTGAACGTATGGTTCAGGCAGAGCAGGCGGAACGCCGTCTCACGAATCTCCGCCGTAGCGCGAGGCTCCGTTGACATATTAGAGACAACGGAGGCCAGTTCTGCGTCACTGTTATGCGCGTCGCGACGGGCTATCCGGTAAGCCAGGCGGTTATCGCGCCCCTGGTGGTACTGCTCCAGGATTGCGTCAAGGTATCGACAGTTGGCGTTCATTGCCCTGTCTACCACGCGCGGCAAATTGCGGAAACGCCAGTCCGGCCAGATAAAGCTGACCGCGGCCCAGGCAATCGCACAGCCAATCAGGGTATCGATCACGCGGGGCAGGGCAACTTCAAACCCTTCACCCAGCAGGTTAAAGCAGAGCAGCACCAGCAGTGTGATGAACATGGTGGCGTGGGCGTACTGCACGTTGCGAAACGCGAAGAACAGCACGCCGGTGATCACAATCAGGATCAGTTGACCTTCTACGGAGGGCACAAAATAGAGCACCGGAAGGCCGATCGCGACGCCGACCAGCGTGCCGATAATGCGCAGCGCAAGACGGTGTCGGGTGGCGTTATAGTTCGGCTGGCAGACGAACAGGCTGGTCAGCAGGATCCAGTAGCCGTGGTGCAGCCCGGTTATCTGGATAAAGGCATACCCCACGCACAGCACCAGCGACATTCTCACCGCGTGGCGAAAGAGTGCCGACTCCGGCGTAAAGTTGCGGCTCAGCCGTAGCCACATATCGCTAACGCTGTGCACGCTGTCATCAGCAAGCTGATTTTCCACCTCACTGCCCGGCAGCGCCATCGCCTGTTCGGACTCGATTGTCGCCAGCTGAGCATCAATTGCCCGCAGGTTGTTCAGCAGAAAGCCCAGCGCTTTGATGTGCTCCGGTGACGTTCCGCTGGCCTGAACGCGGTCGAGCGCCGCATCAAGGTGGCTGAATACGCGTTCAAATCGGGGGTCATGTTGATAGGGCGTGCGCAGCAGAATGGAGCGCGAGAGCTGCTGGCACGCGTGAGACTGCATGGACAGCAGGCGCTGGAAGCGGAACATCACGTCGCTGTAGCGGAACTTCTCACGCAGGGCCGCGTATTGAACGTGCGAGGAGCTGGCACGTTCGTGAATGTCCTGGGCGGCAAAATAGTAGTGTAAGGTCCTTCGCGTTCCGCGCTGACCGCGATCGCCGCGCAGACGGGTAAGCAGAGAGGCTTTTGTCTGGTTAAGGGTGGCGACCAGCTGGCCGTTTGCCAGCGCCAGATCGTAGAGCGGAGCCTGGCTTTCTTCCTCAATATCCGGGTCGAACAGCCGGGATTTCAGTTCCAGATAGTGGGCTAACTGCTCAAAGCTGCGGGCAAGATTATCCTGCAGCGGGCGAACGGGGAAGATCAGATGACCGGTTAGCGTCAGCAGGTTATACCAGATGGCGCCCAGCAGCAGGAGAACCGGCTGCTGGTACCACTGGTCGTACAGGGAAACGCCCAGCATGGTGTAGATGGCAATCAGCAATGCACCAAACGCGATGGTGGCATAGCGCTGCCCGAGGCCGCCCAGCAAAATAAACCCGCTGGTTGAGAGCGTAAGACCCAGAGCAAACAGCCAGGGCCACGGAAAAAGCAGCTCAACGGACGCTGACGCAATGAAAAAGCAGACGAGCGTAATGACCAGGTTACGTAAGCGCCCGGCCAGACGATCGTCCAGGTCCGCCAGCGCCCCGGCTACAACCCCCAGCGTAAGCGGAATGGTGAGCTTGACATCATTCAGCCACCAGGGCAGGGCAACCGTGCCGCAAAGCGCGATAAATATCCTGACGTTGTATAGCCAGGTGCTGTTCCAGGTATAACGGCGAAGCAGTGGGCTTAGCATAAACGCGGCCGGTCCTTATTTACTGAAAACGACGACGCGCGTTTGCTTCACGCGCCGCCTGGGCCACTTCTACCGGAACAACCCTGCGACCGACGGGCCAAAGAGCGATAGCGGCGATCTTAAAATTCGCGATCCCCACCGGAATACCAATAATCGTGATGCACTGTGCAATACCGGCAAAAATATGCATGATGCAGAGCCACCAGCCGAAGAAAATCAGCCACAGTATGTTCAGCAGGGTTCCGCCCGTATTCATCAGGGCGTTTTTGCTCTCCGGATTCAGCTCGTCAACGTGGATGGCTTCATTCCCGTAGGGGATTAAGGAGAGTTTTGTGATTTCCCAGCAGGAACGGGTCAGGGGAAGCGTGAAAATCAGGACGATGCTCACCAGCGTGGCAAAAAGCCAGGAAAGGGTGGTGGCAAAACCGCCCAGCACAAAATTCAACACATTCAGAACGGTACGCATAAACCCTCACTTCCTTTCGATAAAATTAACGCCCAATGATTGTAACGTTTTTTTAGGCTGGAGCACCTTAAAACTGGCAGTTAAACTGTCAGGTAAATTATCTCTTCGTGGATTTGGCGGAACATGGAACTGAAAGCAACCTCGTTAGGCAAACGCCTGGCGCAACACCCTTACGACAGGGTGGTTCTCCTTAATGCCGGAGTGAAAGTCTCCGGGGAACGCCACGAATACCTTATTCCGTTTAATCAGCTTCTGGCTATCCACTGTAAACGCGGGCTGGTGTGGGGCGAGCTGGAGTTCGTTCTGCCTGACGATAAAGTCGTGCGTCTTCACGGCACCGAGTGGGCGGAAACCCAGCGTTTCCATCATCACCTGAACGCACTCTGGCAGCAGTGGAGCCAGGATATGAGCGTGATTGCCGCCCAGGTGCTCCAGCAGGTGCTGGACGATATCGCGCAGAGCAACGCGCAACACGCGTGGCTGACCCGTCAGCAGACTGCCGGGCTGCAGCAAAAGATTCGACAGGCACTCTCGGCGCTGCCGCTCTCCGTGACGCGTCTCGACGAATTTGACAACTGTCGCGACGCCTGGCGCCAGTGTCAGGCCTGGCTGAATGACAAGGATAAAAGCCGTCTCGCCCATAACCAGGCGTGGACGGACGCCATGCTCACCCAATACGCCGACTTTTTCAGTACGGTGGAATCTTCACCGCTCAATCCGGCCCAGGCGCGCGCGGTGGTCAACGGCGAGCAGTCGCTGCTGGTGCTGGCGGGGGCCGGTAGCGGTAAAACGTCGGTGCTGGTGGCGCGTGCCGGCTGGCTGCTGACGACCGGGGAAGCGGTAGCCGATCAAATTCTGCTTCTGGCCTTTGGCCGTAAGGCTGCTCAGGAGATGGACGAACGTATCCAGGAACGTCTGCACACCCGGGATATCACGGCCAGAACCTTCCATGCCCTTGCGCTGCATATTATTCAGCAGGGCAGTAAAAAAGTGCCTTCCATCAGTAAGCTGGAAAACGACGCGCAGGCGCGTCAGGCGCTGTTCATCAAAACGTGGCGCCAGCAGTGCAGCGAGAAAAAGGCGCAGGCGAAAGGGTGGCGTCAGTGGCTGGAAGAGGAGCTCAGCTGGGAGGTGCCAGAGGGCAGCTTCTGGCAGGATGACAAACTGGCGCGTCGGCTGGGTTCGCGACTTGACCGCTGGGTCAGCCTGATGCGAATGCACGGTGGATCGCAGGCAGAGATGATTGAAAGCGCGCCGGAGGCGATCCGCGATCTGTTTGCGAAGCGGGTCAAGCTGATGGCTCCGCTGCTGAAAGCCTGGAAAACCGCGCTGAAAGAGGAAAATGCCGTCGATTTCTCCGGTTTAATCCATCAGGCCATCATCATTCTTGAGAAGGGACGTTTTGTCAGTCCGTGGAAACATATTCTGGTGGATGAGTTCCAGGATATCTCACCGCAGCGTGCTGCATTGCTCTCGGCGCTACGGGCGCAAAATAAACATACGTCGCTGTTTGCGGTAGGGGACGACTGGCAGGCCATCTATCGCTTCAGCGGGGCGCAGCTCTCCCTGACGACCGCGTTCCACCACTATTTTGGCGAAGGAGACCGCAGCGATCTGGACACCACCTATCGCTTCAATTCACGCATTGGTGAGATCGCCAACCGCTTTATCCAGCAGAACCCGCATCAGCTGGCAAAGCCGCTCAATAGCCTGCGCCCAGGGGATAAAAAAGCGGTCACCCTGCTGGCGGATGACCAGCTGGAGCCGCTGCTGGACAAGCTCAGCGGCTACGCGAAGCCCGATGAACGTATTCTGGTGCTGGCGCGCTACCATCACCTTAAGCCCGCGGCGCTGGAAAAAGCCGCCACCCGCTGGCCGAAACTGCAGCTTGAATTTATGACCATTCACGCCAGCAAAGGGCAGCAGGCTGACTATGTGATTCTGGTGGGGCTGAAAGAGGGGAGCGACGGTTTCCCGGCCCCGGCCCGCGAGTCGGTGATGGAAGAGGCTCTGCTGCCTGTGCCGGAAGACTTCCCGGATGCCGAAGAGCGGCGTTTGCTGTATGTGGCTATCACCCGCGCGCGGCATCGCGTGTGGCTGCTGTTCAATAAAGAGGAGCCATCCGTGTTTGTCGATATTTTGAAGAGTATAGATGTACCGGTGGCGCGGAAGCCATAACGCCGCCGGGCAAGGATGGGTAGGCCGGGTAAGGCGTCGCCGCCACCCGGCAAAAAAGCTACTTCAGTCTGTCGGAAAGATAACGCTGATAGTCCGGAATAAGAATATCAACCGGCGAGTTAAACTGCGGCGATTCGATGATGAAATCCGCCGTCGACAGGTTTGTCGCCACCGGAATATTCCACACCGTCGCCAGGCGCAGCAGGGCTTTGACATCCGGATCGTGCGGAACCGCGTTCAGCGGGTCCCAGAAGAAGATCAGCACATCAATTTTCCCTTCGGAAATCTGCGCGCCGACCTGCTGGTCGCCACCCATCGGGCCGCTCAGCATGGCATTCACCTGCAGACCCGTTTCGCGCTGGATCAGGTTACCGGTTGTGCCGGTCGCCGACAGGGCGTGCTTTTCCAGCGAAGGCTGATGGCGGCGAACCCAGTTAAGCAGCATTTGTTTACAGTGATCGTGCGCCACAAGAGCAATGTGTTTGCGCTCAGGCAGCGTGCGTGTTGTCAGTTCCATAATCATATCCATCAGGTTAACTGACTACACGATGACGGGAACCGTGTGACGCTGCAAGAGAAAGGCGTAAAAAATGTGGCTTATGATGAAGGTTGTTGTTTTGCCCATTGTAAAAAACGGGCCCGCGTGTCGGGATCGGCCTGCTGGAACCAGAATTTAAGGCGCTGTTCCGTCAGGGTCTGGGACTGGGGAGGAATAACGTCCAGTTCAGAGACGCCGGATAAAAGCGTACTGTCATCCGCCATCATGGTGGCAAACTGCGGAAGCGATGCGCGTTTCCCCGCTTTGTTATAGGTCTGGGTCGCGGCCTCGTAACCCGGGCCTTTCGGCGAGGTCGTTAACGCCAGAATATCCAGCTTCACCGGAATCGGCATCGCATTCCCGTCCAGCAGTTCAACGCGGGGTGAAGCGTCGAAGGCCGCAGATTCCTTCTCCGTTTCAAGGCGAGGCAGGGTGATGTTCACCTGACTGATTTGCCGCGTATTAAAGCTGACGATTAGCGGCGGGGAGATGTACATGCGTTGCTCGTGATTCGCCAGACCGATCGACTTTTCTACCCGGAAGACCAGCTGATGAGGCCCGTTATCCAGCTCGATGCTGTCTGCACCGCGCAATAACGAGCTGGAGACCTTTTTTCCGTCCAGTACAAGAAGATCAATGTCGGTAGAGAGCCGGAGCGTGGTAGCAAAAACGCAGACCGGCATCACTAACGCAATCAGGGCAGTGGCAATACCGGTTTTCATAGAAGGCTCCCGTCAGAAATCCTGTCGCCGCATTAATGTATCTAAATTTTTCGATAATCACGTTTACTAACATATAGACATATTTCGCCGTTTTGCCCTCATGCATCTGTATGGGATGGATGGTTGAGATGTGCGGTTTGGCGTACACTTTTAAAAAAGCCAGGAGAAAAACCATGAAAGAGAACGATATTGCCGAGATTCTGACATCCACGCGTACTATTGCGCTGGTGGGCGCGAGCGATAAACCCGATCGTCCAAGCTATCGGGTGATGAAATACCTTCTCGATCAGGGCTATCACGTTATCCCGGTCTCGCCAAAAGTGGCGGGGAAAAACATTGCTGGGTCAGCAGGGTTATGCCACGCTCGCTGACGTGCCGGAAAAAATTGATATGGTCGATGTCTTCCGCAATTCCGAGGCGGCGTGGGAAGTGGCGCAGGACGCTATTGCCGTAGGGGCGAAAACGCTGTGGATGCAGCTGGGCGTGATTAACGAGCAGGCCGCCGTGCTGGCGCGGGATGCGGGATTGAACGTCGTCATGGACCGCTGTCCGGCGATCGACATCCCACGTCTGGGGCTGGCGAAGTAATAAAAAAAAAGCCCGTTCATCGGGCTTTTTTTACACGCTTAGTTCCGCAGGCGCGGAGCCTGTAACTGTTTGCGGATAGTCTGAGCAAGCTCATCCATTGTGGGTTGCTCCGGATGCTCTTCCTGCAGCTCGCTACTCAGCTGCGCTTCGGCCAGATAGGTGTGAACGGGTTGTCCATCATCACCTTCCATTACCACATGGTACCAGGGCGCGGCGCGAAGCTCTGCGTTCACCGCCAGCTCGTCTGCTGACGGTTCATCAAGGGAATACTCCGGGTCGATATCCACGACCACACCCAAATACCCTAGCAAAGTGTGGCGGACCTGCTGGCCGATACCGAATTTGCTGGCAATCATAGTCACCTCCCGGGAAATACGACTTACACGTTATGTGCGGGCAATATTTCTCTTTTCAAGTTACATGACGCGACAGGCAAACCCTTTCAGATACAGTCCTTCCGGGTAGGTAGCAATCACGGGGTGATCGGCTGCCTGACGGAACTGCTCTATAAATTGTACATCACGGCCAGCATCTATTGCGGCATCGGCGATGATTTTCTGAAATAAATCTGTGGTCATCAGGCCGGAGCAGGAGAAGGTGAGCAGAACTCCGCCCGGGTTCAGCAGCTGGATAGCCAGCATGTTGATATCTTTATACCCGCGGCACGCGCCCATCAGCTGGCTTTTGTTTTCCACAAACTTCGGCGGATCCATCACGATGACGTCGAACTTCTCGCCCTGGTCGCGATATTTACGCAGCAGCTTGAACACGTCATCGCGGACAAACTCCGCTTTGCTCAAGTCCAGCTTGTTGAGCTCGACGTTCTGTTTCGCCACGTCCAGCGCTTCCTGCGAAGTGTCCACGCTCACCACCTGGGCACAGCCACCCATCAGCGCCGAAACGGCAAAACCGCCGGTATAGGAGAAGCAGTTCAGCACGCGTTTGTCGGCAACGTACTGACGCGTAGCCAGACGGCTGTCGCGCTGGTCGAGGTAGTAACCCGTTTTGTGCCCGCCCTGAATATCCACCAGCAGCTTCATGCCGTGCTCTTCAATCGGCAGCAGGGCCGGTGGCAGTTCGCCCGTTACGGGCCCCTGAGTCAGCTCCATGCCTTCTTTTTTGCGCACCGCCACATCGCTGCGGTCGTAAATGGCACATTCCGG
Organism: Enterobacter sp. UCD-UG_FMILLET; assembly: GCF_000762975.1. Lineage (NCBI taxonomy): Bacteria > Pseudomonadati > Pseudomonadota > Gammaproteobacteria > Enterobacterales > Enterobacteriaceae > Enterobacter > Enterobacter sp. UCD-UG_FMILLET. The sequence continues at coordinate 36,150 of NZ_JRJC01000040.1, read as the reverse complement.
GAACAGCGTTTGCAGCGCGCCGATCAGCGCGGCACGCTGGTATTCCGCTCCGGCGCTCAGGAGCTGCAGCACCAGGAAGTTACCGAAGCGATCGATGGTCACGCCCGGCAGGCCGTCGGACTCACCGGCAATCAGGCGGTAGCTGTCCAGCCCGTCACGTTTTGCCAGCCAGTCGCGCCACTGCTGCGCCTGCTGCAGGCGGCGAACGAAGAAGTCGATGTCGATGGTTTCATCTTTATCAAACGTCCAGACGCGAGCACGGATCTGGGACGCTGGCGAGTAGGCGCCTCGCGCTAACCATTTCCCCTGATGGTCAACGATATCAATGGTTTCACCGAGGCTGGCTTTGCCTTCCATACGGGCAACCGCGCCGGAAAAGACCCAGGGATGACGGCGCAGTAATGATTTCTCGCGCCCTTTGGCTAACACTAAACGTACACTCATAATTTGCTGTTCTGTCGATTTCAGGAAATGGCGCGTAGATTACCACATTCAGCAAGGCGCAATCATCTGCGGATGCCGTTGAGCGTTTCGGCACAAAATCAAATCGCTTAGGCACATTACGATATTGCCGCTGGGTTTAGAGTGGGGCTTCCGGTACAGCAGAGGGAGCACCCATGAAAAAGCGCAGTGTGATAGCAATAACCGCTCTGGCGGCGATGAGTTTTCAGGTTTTAGCAACAACGCCTTTCGGCGTCACCAGCCGGGATATTTCCGGCGAAAAGCGGCTGGCGCAACAGCAGGTATTTGAGGGGTTTGGCTGCCACGGTGGGAATATTTCTCCACAGCTGGCGTGGAAAAATCCGCCCGCCGGTACGAAAAGTTTTGCCGTTACGGTATATGACCCGGATGCCCCCACCGGCAGCGGCTGGTGGCACTGGACCGTCGCCAATATTCCGGCGAAGACAATGACGCTGCCCGCTGATGCCGGTAACCCGAACGGCGAGAAATTACCTGCCGGCGTTGTGCAGGGGCGTAATGATTTCGGCTATTCTGGATTCGGCGGCGCATGTCCACCCGAAGGGGACAAGCCTCATCGCTATCAGATTACCGTCTGGGCCCTGAACGTGGATAAACTGCCCGTCGACAACAATGCCAGCGGCGCGCTGGTCGGTTTTATGCTTAATAGTCACGTTCTGGCAAAGGCTCAGTTAACAGCAACCTACAGCAGATAAGGATAGCAGGGTGCAGGAGTTTCATTTTCGACATAACCATCTTACCGCGGGTGAAGTGACTGCCAGCAAAATGCATCGCCTGCACCAGGTTAAACTGTTTTTTCCGGCTATTTGTCATATCACTCACGGCACTAAGGTGATAGTTCAGGATGATAACCGTCTGGAAGCGACACGGGATGAGCTCATTATTATCCCGGCCAATACGGCGATGGAGATAATCAATCAGCCTGTAAACGGTCTGTTTCACTCGGATTTGCTGATGTTATCCCCGGAGATCGTCGCCGAGTTTAAGGCGCATTACCTGAAATCCTGGCCGCGCACGACGCTGCATTCGCTCTGCGCCCCGCTGAGCGAGGGGTTGGCGTTTATGTGGGACAATCTGCTGCACGCCGTGCGTCAGGATTTACCGGAGGCGCTACAAAAGCATCAGGCTTTCGGCCTTTTGCTGGCCCTGCTGCATGATGGCGTGGCGGGTCCGCTGCTTGTTGAGCGAAACAGTAACCTGACCGAGCAGGTGCGGCAGTTCATTATGCTGTCGCCCGCCAGAGCCTGGACCGCCCAGGACGTCGCCAGCCGCCTCGCATTAAGCGTACCGACGTTGCGCAGACGCTTACGTGAAGAGTCGCAGAGTTTTCGCCAGATCGTGGAGGAGGTGAGGATGGCCGTTGCTTTGTCACAGCTACAGTCAACCCGATTACCAATTGGCGAAATCGCATTACAATGTGGGTATCTTTCCAGCTCTCGTTTCACCGCCCGTTTCCGGCAGCACTATGGCTGTTTGCCGAAAACGCTACGTTAAGGAGAAGAAAAATGTCAAAAGTCTGCACCATTGCCTGGGTTCACGGCGTTGTTCAGGGCGTGGGGTTCCGCTACAGCACCCAGCGCGAAGCGGTTGAGCTTGGGCTAACGGGATACGCGCGAAATAGGGATGACGGCAGCGTTGAGGTGGTCGCCTGCGGCGAAGCGGAGCAGGTCGACAAGCTGGTGGCGTGGCTGAAAGCGGGCGGGCCGCGCAGCGCGCAGGTTGATAAGGTGTTAACGGAACCGCATCAACCCGGGCGCGAATACGTAAACTTCGGGATTCGGTATTAAATACACTTCACCGGCTTAGGCAGGCCGGCAATTTTGGTGGCCTGTTTTGCCGGGCCTTTCGGGAACAGACGATACAGATAGCGGCTGTTGCCTTTCTCTTCGCCGAACTTATTGGCCATGGCTTTAACCAGCATGCGGATCGCCGGAGAGGTGTTGAATTCAAGATAGAACTCGCGAACAAAACGCACCACTTCCCAGTGTTCGGGGGAGAGGGTAATCCCTTCGTTTTCCGCAATTTTCTCCGCCAGCGGCTCGCTCCAGAGCGTCGTATCTTTCAGATAGCCTTCGCTATCGGTCTCAATTTCCTGGCCTGCAAAAATGAACATAATCTTCTGTCGTCTGTGAAAAAAACGGCGACAGTGTAGCAAAAAAGCGGCCGCAGGATAAGCCGTGCCCTACAGGAGTAGCTGCAGCAGATTGTTGGCATTAAGCTTTTTCAGTGCGTTGCATTTATGGGTCGAAACCTGCTTCTCAGACATACGCGTCACGATGGCAATGTGGCGTACCGGCAAGCCGGTAAGCATCAGATCGAGCACGTTGAATTCAAGGCCGGTAAGACAGCAGTCCAGGCTTCGAACGCGGCGAGGCTCTTTTGCCAGCAAATATGCCGCATCGGCAACGGCGATCCGGTCATCGATGATATAAAGGGTTAACGTACTGAAACGCTTGCGTAAGTGCGTCGCCAGCGCCCACCCCTTTTCATTGCAGACCAGATACAGGCTACCTTGCCAGCGGGCGGCTTCCAGTCTGAGCAAAATGTTAATCAGTGCCTGATGCGTAGCGGCCACGGAAAAACGACAGCGTACGACAACCACACGGCGGGTAAGCAGCGCTGGCTGCCATTGCACGGTGTCGCTTTGGACCTCTAACTGCACGCCCCGACGCAGCAGCGCGTAGCGCAACCCTTCGGCGTAAAATCGATTATTGTCGAGAATAGCGTAACTCACGGTGACCTCGTTATAACGTGCTGGGCGTATAGATAACGCGCAGCGTGCCGGTATAGTCGCCCGCGTTTTTGCTGCTGGCGGCAAACGCGGGGGTTTTCAGGATAATAGGGGCAGGGATGCACAGTACGCTCTCGCGTCCGCCGGGCAGCACGACCTGACGCAGATGCTGCGGATCGTTTGTGCCTTGCCAGACCAGGGTTTTACCGTTCGCGACGGCTTCGGTTGCGCCTGTTATTGGGTTGGTGACGGAGACCCGGTAATCGAGACGATCCCGCGCATCGGTCTGGCTACCGCCGCGTCGCCTGATAGAAAACGCGCCTTCGGCACGATCCGCTGAGGGGAGTCCGTCATCCTCAAAGCGAAGATAGGCGCGGGTGCTGGTGCTGTTTTTGCCGTCGTACAGGCACATATCCAGCGAGTTTTCACCCTGGATTTCACTACCTCCCGGCCGCCCCGGGAAGTTGGTCAGGTTGAGGTTAACGATGGGCGTTGAGTGCGGAAATGCCGGCAGATAAATCTGCTGATTACCCGGATCGACCACCTCAATGCGAATGTTTGCCTGCCACCTGGCGATGGTGAGGTAGCCAGGGCATCCGACGTTTACGTCATTGAAGTTCCCGCCGCAGTCGGCGCTCCCCCATTGACGCAGATTCTGCTTCAGCGTTGCGGTCCAGATCCCCGGCAGGGCGAGCTTATCCAGTTCACTTTTCACAATATAGAAATCAAAATACGGCTCTCTGTTCCAGTCAGCGATTGTGGCCGTTCCCCCTGTCACAAAGCTGGCGAAGGTAAAGACTTTATTGTTGATAAACATGTAGTGATCGCCATATACCTTGATATCCACCGTCTTGCTGGTGAGGGCATGCGTGAAACGTAAATTGATGGCATAGGGCGCGGCCGGGTTACCCGAGAACCAGACCGGGGCGGTCATGCAGGCCCCGTACGTGGCGTCAGTCCGGGACTGACAGGTCAGGGTATTACGTCCCCACTTTTGCGGGTCGGCGGCGTCAAAGCCGCCCGATTCATGAAACCAGATATCGAAACGCGCAGGCGGTGCCGTGCGATCGAAGCTGATCCCAACGCTGGTGTTTCGTCCCGCAGGGGCGCCCGCCAGCGCCTGGCCTGTCCACAGGCTTAAGAACAGTAAAATAAAGAAGCACTTAATCACATCATTTCCCTTTAGTGAGGTTGTCGGCGTTCATGGCAGTCGGACCGGTAGGTACCGATCGTCCGGCGAGCATCAGCTGCGCCTGCTGCTGGACGGCATCCGGCAGGGCGGAGAAGGTTAATTCCCGGCAAGGAATGGAACCTACATAGCGCACCACGTCGCGCATACTTTTCACGTTGAGTTCGCACTGATAGAACTGCTGCTGGCGCACCAGGTAGAGGTTATGCAGCAGGGCATCGCTCTGGGCGCTGAATCCGCCGTTGCCGAGATCGCTCCAGCCGTTAACGTTCAGGGGCACGCCGCCGATAAACGGCGAATGACGCTCGTCGGTTAACTGGCCGAGCCAGGTGTAGCTTGCGGTGGTTTGCACGTCCCGACGCAGCAGTTTGCCAGGCACCATAAACAGCGTTCTGCTGCCTGAACCTTGCGTGATCTCACTGCTGGCCCCCCGGGATACGTCCAGCGATTCGTTAATCGTCAACGTCGTCTGCTGGTAGCCCGGCACTGCGAAGAGGGCGCGGCTATTGCCCGGAATGTCTGCGCTCCCGCTGTTATCCAACGACACGGCAACGCTCGGAGCCTGGGTATCTTCCGGTGTGGCAACGTTAACCGCGACGGCGGAAGCAGGACGACCGTCGCTCCAGCGGCCGAGCCACAGGCCAGAACGCGACAGCGCAAGGGTCGAGCCGTAGTTGCCGCTGCTGCTCAGCGTATGGCGCCTGTCCTGACGATCCCAGGCGTCACTGACGGTCAGACTGCCGTTGCCGTATCGCCCGCCCTGGCGCGTATAGGCTGAAGTATTGAGCGAATCGCTGTTAATGCCCGACGCGCTCAGACCGTACTCGTTTTCGCCGCGTGCATCGGCGTACCAGTTATGCGCCACGTTGTAGCTCAGCTGATTTTTTTCACGCTGCTGGTGCTGCCATGTCGCGCCCATAGAGGTATAGCTCGACGCATCACCCTGACGGTTATGCGCCATGGACAGGCTTACGCTCAGGTAGCCGCCTTTGTCCCTGCCGTCGCGGGCGTCATCGTTACGCATGAACAGGTTAATGCTGCTGTTAATGTTCAGGCCTCGGGTGCTAAAGGCATTGCTCAGCCCTCCCTGCCAGGCGCGCGAGCGCGAGCGGGTCATATAGACCGATTCCCACGGCAAACCCGCATCGTGGCGATCGTCGCTGTCCGGGAGCTCCCGACGTGAAACGTAACGTCCTTCGTTGCGGTTATCCGAATATCCGAGGCTCGCATACCAGCCTCCGACAGGGACGGAAAACATCACCGAGAGGGTGCGATAACAGCCGTTCACGGCGTCAAACCCCGCGCTTCGGGTGTTGCAGTTTTCGGCTGATAACGCGTTGCGATAGAGGCTCAGTGAAAAACCGTCGTTGTAGCTGATTTGCTGAATATTGCCGCGCTGGCCTTCGCTGCCGTAAAGGTAGCTAAACCGGGTACTCAGCACGCCGTCGATCGGGCCCGCGTTGAAGCCCCGGCTCCAGTCGAGCGCATTTTCCAGGAAACGCTGGTTTTTCTTGACTGTTGCGCCGCTGGTCAGCGCCAGGGTCGGGGTGACGGGCAGGCGTACGCCCGCCTGCGCAACCGCGCGACGTTCTTCATTTTGATCGCTATTGTCGGTTTCACCCGCCTGCAGGAACCACTCGACGCGGTCAAATGGCGTAATGCCGGTTCGGGTAAACGGCACCTGCTCGGTACGCGTCAGCCGGTTATTTTCATAGACCGACAGCGTGACGGTGTAGCTCCCGTCCGGAAACGATCGCGTGTCGAGGGTTTGCGCCCCGGCATTCAGGTAAAAGCTGGCCAGCAGCTGATTGCCACGGCGGGCGTCGATACGCGCGTCATGGGAAAGCAGCACGGTGACAGGTGTTCCCTTTGACTGCTGAACCGGATTAATCCACGCCCGTGTTGAACCCGTGCGCAGACCACGAATTTTGCCCAGCGGCAGCTGGCTGAGGTTGATATTCCCGCCGGCATTACTGAACAGATCGCGGGTATCCATCTCGCCCAGCTGGACATAGTACTGACGCAAGATATCCTGGCGGAACCAGGCGTTGTTGACGGTTATCTCCTGTTGCTGCTGGCGCCTTGAACGCTGTCCCAGCCAGGTCCAGTCAAGGTTAACATAGCCGTCCTGGGTGAGCGCCAGCGCGCCGTTGCCCTGTACGGTGGCTGACTGATAGTCCCTGTCGGCAACAAAATTAATATTCTGCTGATGGATTAGCGCATTTTCGGTGTTCTGCGTGGGCTGATACCACTGATTTTCCGCGGTGGCTTTAGGCAGAAATTTCTTGTCCAAAAACAGGCTAATACGGGCGTTATTCTCGTCATAGATAATGGCCGCGCGGTCGGTATCAATGTAATCGCAGCCAGCCGCGGAGCCGTTGCTGCTGCAGGCCAGGTTGCCGTTACGGGCAAGCGGAACGGCCAGCGCGGCAGAGACGGTGGCAACGAGAGCAGGGGCGTCGTTAAACCGTCGTTTGATGGCCGCCACGACGGTTTCAGGTGCGACAAAACTGACCGTTTCAAGCGTGATATCCGTTTCAAAAAGTCCAAGCGACTCGCCGTAGAGGTTGACCTCTGTCCACAGGCGCTGCGTTTTCGCCAGATCTTCAAAACCTGCCGGGACGGCCATCCCGGCGCAGGCGAGTTGGATGGATGCGGGTAACAAAGCAACAAAGAGGAGAGTATTTCTGTGAAACGCCATGAACGAGCCTCGACATCATCCTGACGTCAGAGGGTGGGCACCCTCTGACGTTATTCCTTAGGTGCTGTGGTGTTACGCACCGCCTTCCGTGGTCGTCGCCTGCGTCAGCATCAGGCTGACAACGCCGCTGTACTGACCGGTTTTCAGAATGCCTTTGGTGGTCTGAGAAATGGTGAGCGGCAGTACCGCTGAACCGTTTTCGATGCTCCCCGGGAACAGTTCAGTACCGGTATATTCAACATCGGCGGTAGAGAGGGTTTTATCGCCCAGCTTCACCGTCATTGGGATGGTCTCAGCACCGTCGGCATTTGCCAGCTTCGCGGCGCTTACCAGACGGACTTTCACGTTGCTGGTGGCGGAGTTAGACCACACCTTGGTATTCAGGCGATAGCTTTCAAGACCGCGGCCAGGCAGGTACTGCATATCGATGCTTGCCGGCAGCGGCGTGTTATCGGCCTGGGTCATATCGAGCTGTGAATCAACGCTGGCGTTGACGGTAATATCTTTTTGGATCGCCAGCGCGCTAACGGACGTGGTCATCGCGGCAACAATCATCAGAGGTTTAAAGTACTTACGCATTGATATCTCCATATTTACAAATGAGCACCCTGGCTCTTTAAACAAACCCTTTGGGGTCTTTACGGTAACGTCGTGTTATTGCACGACGGGTAAATCAGCTTCTTCAGCGGTTTTATTCACCCAGTTGAAGTAGCGGAATTTATATTTCTGGCCTTGTGTCTTTGTGAGCGTTTTTAATTTCCGTTCGGTGTCCGGATAAATCGTCGCGTCTTCTTTAATCCATTTACACGCCGAATCTGCGTCACAAATACCGATCTCTCTCAGCGGCACGCGCAACGTACCGTTGTTTTTTAACGTGCCCCTGCGAGGGTCTATCGAGAGTGAAACCACACTTTTTTCCGGGGCGAGGTGGATCAGGGCGCCCCAGATCACATTGACGCCCAATGTCGCCGTCGCAGCCGGGCTTTCTGCCTTGCCCGGAATAATGCTGTCAGGCTGCTTTACTCCTTCAAAATAGACGCGCCAGGTGGTCTCTTTTTCCGGTGGCGTAAGCGATACCAGACGAACGACGCGCATTGCGCCTGCCGCGAGGGCAAATTTTTCGGGCGTGACAACAACGCCGCCTTCTTTCCACGAGGCCACATCAACCTCTTTTTCCTGGGCGGTGCCGGGATTAAGAATTTTCTTTTGCCTCACCCGAATGAACTGAATATCATCCGTTTTCGACGCTACCTTAATTTGCGCCGCACCGGACTTGTCCACATTCAGTTCCATCGGGTACACGCTCATATTGGCCATTGCCATTTCTGAGAAAAATGGCAATGACAGCGCGGCGACATAAAAGGCGGTTGTCATGTTCACTCTATTTTTCTGTTTCACATTCAGTCTGCCTGCTCTGAGTTCATCGGCGGCGCGTTAACACCAGGACACCGTCTGCTTTCGTATTGCTTCAGGGCAGGGAAACTTTAACCAGAACAGCGGTTTGTGAAAATTTGTATTAATTAACTCGTTAAATACAGGTTTTTATCCTGCTTTTCTGGCTTTAAGGTTGTATAGTTAAGCGAAAATACCGCGACCAGGGATAGGAAGAAAATTCCTTCTGACGAAAAAATAAGCAGGTCAGGAGGCGGTTTTCATGTCGATGTACCAGGGATTAAAAAAGCATGCGGTAACAGTCGAGAATAAAAGATGTTTTTTATATGCAATAATTCGTTGTTATTCGATCCTGAAGCACATTCAATAAGTCTTGTTGGACAACCAGAATCTGTATTAACGCTTTCGGCCCCAGCCGTGCGGCTTTTGCAGGAATTTATAAAACACAAAGGATGCGACCTGAGTCGGGAGGAATTAATCACTCGCGTGTGGGAGGAATTTGGCTTTACGCCCTCAGGAAATAATCTCAATAAAGCGGTTAGCGAATTACGTAAAAGCTTCCAGTCTCTGGGAGAGGGGCACGAATTTATCGTGACCGTGCCCCGTTACGGATTTCGTTTTGATGCTGAGGTGATTTTTCAGCCCGGAGAGAAAACTCCATCCGTCGATCCGCAGCCTTCGTTCGCACCGCAAGAAGTAAAGCCTCAACGCGGCTCCATGAAAAAATGGGCGATTGTGGCCGTATTGATCGTCGCTGCGCTGGGGACGAGTCTCTACTTTAGCCGACAGCAGGGGATTTTCATTCCGGCGAAACTCAAGCCGGTTAAGGAAAAAATCGCGCTTTGCAGCATCTGGATTGTCAACGATCACGGACGACCGCTGGTGCTATCGAAATTAGCGGAGCGGCTGGAGGCTAATAACGTAGCGTGCGAACGTGAGGCGTACGACATTTATTATTTCAGCGCCCGTTTTACTATTTCCGCTGCAGATGAGGTGTTTATTGGTGCCTGTCCGGTCAGCCAAACCAGCCTGTGTAAAACCATACGTTATAAAAGCGGGGCACAAAAATGAAAATAAAACTTCTTTTTGGCGTGGGCGGTATCCTGGTTGGTTGTTCGCTGGCATTTTTTTACTTTTCCGGCAGCGTGGGTAAAAAGGATGTGCTGGCCTGCAGCACTGAATTTAATTTCACGCGCAATGAGGGAAAACCCAGTGAAGTAAAGGTCAATACTGTTGCCCAGTTCTTTTTCCATCGGGACGGGACCGGGTTGACCACCTATAAAGGGGCGGCAAGGGCTGGCGGGCAATGTTTGATCGTTGACAGGGATGTGGACTTTACCTGGCAGCAGCGGGAGGATGATAACGTTATAGTATTGAGCTACACCAAAACCTGGCGTCGGCACAATGACAATACGCCTGATGCTCAGTGGGGTAGCTTCGCCAATCCGACCGCACGCTACTATCTGACGATCTCTGAGCTCGCGCCTTCCGTGTGGCTGATTCAGGACCGGCGTTATCCCACCTATATTTGCCGGGGTGAGTAGGGCATAAAAAAAGGAGAATGCCAGAGGCATTCTCCTTTTTCGTATCCGTTGTGCTTAATCGCGGCTGGCGAAGCCCAGGATGCTCAACAGGCTGACGAAGATGTTGTACAGCGACACGTACAGGCTCACGGTGGCGCGGATATAGTTCGTCTCACCGCCGCGAATGATGTTGCTGGTTTCGAACAGGATTGCGCCTGAAGAAATCAGAATAAAGACGGCGCTGATCGCCAGATGCAGGGCAGGCAGTTGCAGGAAGATGTTTGCCACCATGCCCACCAGCACCACCACGACACCCGCCATCAGCATACCGCCGAGGAAGGACATGTCCTTACGCGTGGTCAGCACGTAGGCCGAGCAGCAGAAGAACACCAGCGCGGTACCGCCCAGCGCCAAGCCGATAAGGTCGCCCATACCGGCAGACAGATACGCATTCAGCATCGGCCCCAGGATGTAGCCCAGGAAGCCGGTGAAGGCAAACGCGGACAGAATACCGACGGGCTTGTCAGCGGTTTTGTAGGTCAGGAACATCAGACCATACATACCCACCAGCGTCAGGATCAGCCCCGGAGACGGCAGCATCAGCACGGTGCTGGCGGTGGCGGTGATCGCTGAGAATGCCAGCGTCAGGCTGAGCATGAAATAGGTATTGCGCAGCACCTTGTGGGTGCTGAGTAGCGATGTGCGGTCGCGTGAAGAAGTAATTATACGATCCATGAGTCACTCTCTTATGACAGATGTAATTAGTGGAAAGAATAGGAAACGGCACGCCAGTCTCAAAGTGGTTTTACCCATCTTTACTCAGCACGTTAGCGCCGGAGGTGGTTATTTCTTCTGCAGAAATCCGTTTCGCCAGTATGAACAGCGGTTTGCGACAATTTACCAGATCAAGCTCTTATAGGTTACTGAAAAATATTGCGTTATTACCGTTCGGGCGCTAAGAGTTATTTCCGGATCGTCATAAAACAGACAATAAGGCGAAGGAAATGAAACCACAAACACGCACGAACTTTACGCTCTCTTTACTCACCGCCGGGATCCTGTGCGCCAGCACGGCAGCCTGGGCGGCTAACGTGCCGGCAGGAACCGCGCTGGCCGACAAACAGGAACTGGTTAGAAACAACGGCAGTGAACCGGCTTCGCTCGACCCGCATAAAGTCGAAAGCGATGTCGAATTCAATATTATCAGCGATTTATTCGAAGGGCTGGAGGGCGTCTCCCCGACAGGAGAAGTCCAACCCCGACTGGCGGAAAAATGGGAGAACAAGGACAACACCGTCTGGACGTTCCATTTGCGCCCGGGCATCACCTGGAGCGACGGCACGGCGATTACCGCAGAGGATGTAGTCTGGAGCTGGCAGCGCCTGATCGATCCGAAAACGGCTTCGCCGTATGCCAGCTATCCGGGCAATATGCATATCGTCAACGCGGCCGATATTGCTCAGGGGAAAAAAGCGCCCGATACGCTGGGCGTAAAAGCGATTAACGACACCACGCTGGAAGTGACGCTTACCCAGCCAAACGCGGCCTTCCTCGCGATGCTGGCGCACCCGTCTCTGGTGCCGGTGGATAAAGTGCTGATTGGCCGTTTCGGCGATAAGTGGACCAAACCGGAACATTTCGTCAGCAGCGGGGCGTATAAGCTGTCGCAGTGGGTGGTCAACGAACGCATCGTGGCGGAGCGCAACCCGCGCTACTGGGATAACGCGCATACCGTGATTAACAAGGTCACCTACCTGCCCATCACCTCCGAGGCCTCGGATGTGAACCGCTATAAGGCGGGCGAAATTGACATCGTGTACACGGTGCCGATTAACCAGTTTGCCCAGCTCAAGAAAACCCTGGGCAGCGAGCTGGACGTTTCACCTCAGTTGGCGACCTATTACTACGAATTCAATACCACCCGGCCGCCGTTCAACGACGCGCGCGTGCGTAAGGCGCTGAACATGGCGCTGGATAAAGACATCATTGCCGGAAAAGTATTAGGGCAGGGGCAGCGTCCGGCGTGGCTCATCAGCCAGCCGGATATTGGCGGCGTGAAGCTACAGAACCCGGATTACGCCAGCTGGCCGCTGGACAAGCGCATCGCTGAGGCGAAAAAGCTGCTGAACGAGGCCGGATATAACGCCAGCCATCCTCTGAGCTTTAACCTGCTCTACAACACCTCTGAATCGCACCAGCGCATCGCGATTGCGGCCAGCTCCATGTGGAAGAAAAACCTTGGCGTGGAGGCAAAGCTGCAAAACCAGGAGTGGAAAACCATGCTGGATACCATGCACACCCACAACTTTGACGCGGTGCGGTACGCGTGGATTGCCGATTACGACGATGCGGCGACCTTCCTGAACAACTTCCGCACGGGCGACAGCGAAAACACCAGCCAGTACAGCAATCCGGACTACGATCGGGCGCTGATCGATGCCGCGAAAGCCAAATCAGCGGAAGAGCGGGGTAAGTACTACCAGCAGGCGGAAGATCTGCTGGGACGCGATGTGCCGGCCATTCCGGTTTATCACTACGTGCGTACGCACCTGGTGAAACCGTGGGTGGGCGGATTTACGCCGGATAAGCTGGGGTACTATTTCACGAAAGACATGTACATCAAAAAACACTAGGCCTGTGCTGATAAAATCGTCGATGTGTCGTCAGTTCAACCGATTAAACACGTTTTGACTATTTTTACAGCGAACGAGTGCAGCCACTCTTTACAGCACGCGGTGAGGTGTTTATAGTTCGCCTCACTCAGGAAGTGTGGCCGAGCGGTTGAAGGCACCGGTCTTGAAAACCGGCGACCCGAAAGGGTTCCAGAGTTCGAATCTCTGCGCTTCCGCCAGATATAAACCCCAGGTTACTCGTGAACCTGGGGTTTTTCTTTTTACGTGAATCTCAAACCTGACGTTTATGAGCGGATAAAGGCCAGGATGTCCGCGTTGATGGTATCCGCGTGCGTGGTATGCATCCCGTGCGGGAAGCCCGGATAAATTTTCAGTACGCTGTTCGCCAGCAGCTTGTCCTGCAGCAGGGCAGCATTCTTATACGGCACGACCTGATCGTCGTCGCCCTGCATCACCAGAACGGGAACCGTGATGGTTTTTAAATCCTCCGTCTGATCGGTTTCAGAAAACGCCTTAATCCCCTCATAGTGGGCCTTGGCGCTGCCGATCATGCCCTGACGCCACCAGTTCTGAATCGTACCCTGTGAAACCTCTGCTCCCTCACGGTTAAAACCGTAGAAAGGACCGCTGGCGACGTCGAGGTAAAACTGGGCGCGGTTAGCCGCCAGCGCTTTGCGGAAGCCGTCGAAAACATCGATGGGCGTTCCGCCGGGGTTAGTGTCCGTTTTAACCATCAGCGGCGGCACGGCGCTGACGAGCACCGCTTTGGCGACGCGCCCCTGCGGTTGCCCATACTGCGCAACATAGCGGGCGACCTGGCCGCCACCGGTGGAGTGACCGACGTGCACGGCATTGCGCAGATCCAGGCTTTCAACCACGGCTGACGCGTCGGCCGCATAATGATCCATATCGTGCCCTTCACTCACCTGGTCCGAACGCCCGTGACCACGACGATCGATAGCGATAACGCGATAGCCTTCTGCGAGGAAGAAGAGCATCTGGTTATCCCAGTCATCGGCACTTAGCGGCCAGCCGTGGTGGAAAACAATGGGTTGAGCCTCTTTTGGGCCCCAGTCTTTGTAGTAAATATTGACGCCGTCTTTCGTTGTTACGAATGCCATACCGCAGACTCCTCTGTTAAAGGCAAAACGTTCCCCGGCTGAGCGCTCAGCGAATCATTAATGCCTTAATTAAGTTGGCTTTTTTCTGTTTCCCGTACCGACAGTACTCCTAAAGTGTAGGAGAAATAGTAAAAGCAGTCGGTTTCATTCCTGTGAAAGGGAGCGGAACAGCGTTCAGGCGGCAGAAGGAGAACGAATGAAGGCTCTGGCGAGATCCTCCAGAGCCTTCAGGGCAGCATTAACAGTAGGGGCGTTTAGCGGTTTTCTTCAATATAGCGAGCCAGGTCCGCCGGGGTTTTCAGCACCGTCGCCACGTCAGTTGGCGGGATCATGCAGCCGTAAACGTCCTGCACTTCCAGCACCATATCGACCGCCAGGATGGAGTCGAGAATGTCGGATTCAATCAGTTCATCGTGAAAGCCCACCTTACGGGATAACACTTTTTCGAACAGGGCGAGAATTTCTTGTTCCATAATTTTTCCTGGAGTCATTAATTTGTGCGGGCGTAAGCGTCCAGCAGCTTGCGGTCAATTTTGCCGTTAGGATTCAGCGGCAAAGCGTCTTTTACGATAATTTGTGAAGGCACCATATAGTGCGGAACGACCTTCGACAGCGATGTTTTGATGGTGTCCGGCGCCATATCCGTCACGCAGAACGCGGCAATGCGCAGCACGCTGCCGCAGGATTTCATCAGCGGCAGGACCACCGCTTCGTTAATGCCTGACATCGCCAGCAGGCGGTTTTCAATCTCATTGATTTCGATACGGTAACCGTTCAGTTTGACCTGGCTGTCGTTGCGGCCCTGGCAGTAAATCAGCCCCGCTTCATAACCCAGATCGCCGGTCCGGTAGCCGCGAAACGCTTCATCTTCCCGACGGAGTAATTTCGCCGCGTTCTCCTGCGGCAGGCCGAGATAGCCGCGCATGACGTTTTTACCCCAGATAATCAGCTCGCCGTCGGCGGAAATTTCCATTTTGCTCTCAGGCATCATGACGCCCACCGGCAGCACGGCGCTGTCGCTGTTCAGGATCGCATCCGTGATTTCAACCACGGTCGTCGCAATCGTCGCTTCCGTAGGGCCATAGGAGTTAATGATTTTGGCCTGCGGGAAGCGGCGGCGGAGTTGTTTAACCAGCGCTTTATTGAGCACTTCACCAATGAAGATAAAGACGCTCAGCGCTGGCAAATACTCGCTGTTGAACTGCGGGGAAAGCAGCTGTTGGTATGCAAAAGAGGGGGTGGAAACCCAGGCGGAGACCGCGCTGCTTTTCAGTCGTTCCAGCCAGTTCTCTTTCTGAATGTCCTCTTTGGCGTTCAGCACGATGTGCCCGCCCATCGCCAGATTCGCCAGCAGAGGGATCAGGGAGAGGTCAAAGCTGAATACCGCGTGGTTCATCAGGACCGGTTTTTCCGGCAGTGAAAAGTCCTGGCTGACCCATTTCATGAAGTGCCAGACGCTTTCACGCCCAATCTGCACGCCTTTAGGTTTACCGGTACTGCCTGAAGTAAACATGATGTAGGCCAGATCCTGCTCCTCCAGCACCTTGCCCGCTTCGCCGGTGGCGATAAACTGCCGGGTCGCGACGTCGTAATAGTAAGGGGCGCTGGCCAGATGGCAGATCTCCCGCAGGCGCTCCTGCGGATAGATGCAGTCCACCGGGATGTACGGAATGTTGTGCAGCAGACAGCTATAAATCGCCACCGCGAATTCGGCCTGCTGGTGTCCGTACAATACGACCGGCGTACCGGCAACAGGCTGGCAGCGCTGATAGCGCTGCGCCCAGTCCGTCACGGCAGCGGAAAGCTGCAGCCAGCTTAAGGCTTCGTCGCTGCCGCTGATGGCCAGCTGCTGCGGGGAGGCGGGATCGCATAATGCCGCACGTAAGAAATCCTGCAGTTCCTGAAGATCGGAGTGATTTTTCATAGAGGTGACATTCCACTAAAGATGTAAAGGGATCCCGCGGCGCTTCCCAGCGTCAGAATTCGCCCTAAAAACGCAACGGCCGGATACTGCAGGCCGCGGTGCAATGCCGGGCTGCGTTTGGCTGACCACAGCAGCATGTTGTGAGCGACGGAAATCGCGCCAAACAGCGCGCCGCTGATAACGTAATGGCGCTCCAGGCCATTCCATGCCCCCATGCAGAATAAGGTGCAAAAAATACCGATATTTTGCGCCAGCGTTTTGTTCTGACGGAAAAAGTTGAACTTCATCAGGTTCATATAAACGGGCATAAAGACCACATCGCGCAGCCATTCAGACAGGCTGATGTGGAAGCGGCGCCAGAAATCCTGCGGATTCTTTGCCAGAAGCGGCATATTGAAGTTTGCCGGAATGTTGAGCCCAAACAGGCGGCCTGCGCCGATGGCCATATTGCTGTAGCCCGCAAAATCAAAGTACAGGTAGGCGCTGTAGGCAATCGACATCACCACGCCCACGGTCAGCGTAAACGGCTTATGGCTCCAGGGCTGCACGACAAGCGAATCAATCAGCATGGCAAACAGGAACTTCTGGACAATCCCGGTAATGATTTGCTCTAACGCGACTAAAAACTGTTCGCGGTTAAGGGCAAATACGGGCTTGCTGACGTCACTCATCCATGTCCGCCAGCGGTACATTGGGCCGGCCAGGATAATAAAGGGCATAAACAGATAACAGAAATAGTGCAGGAAATTCTGACCTTCTTTTTTACTGCGATAGAGCAGTACGTCCAGCGCGCGGAACGTCATAAAAGAGAGGCCGATCATGCCCCAGTGGTTATTTAAATGTAATTTCACCAGCAGCAGCGGCAATAATGTCAGAACGACCGCCTGCCACGTTTTTAACCATCCCTTCTCTTTTAGCGTGGCAAAAACATAAAAGCTGAAAAAAACGGCGGCGGGGACAATATAATCGCCCTGAAATATATATCCCCATCCCAGCGCCGTCAGCACCGATAGCGCAGATAACCAGGTCAGACGATGGCGTAATATGCGATTAACCAGCGCAAACGCCAGCGCGGATGAAAACAAATAAACAAAAAACATCCCTGAGCTGTACATCATTCGGCCTCAGAACTTTTGATATTCAAAATGCAGCTGCATACTCATGCTGTCATCGACAGAGGTCCACGCGACGATGGTGATCGCCAGCAGGAGATAAAGAAAAAAAAGACGGATCGCGATTTTCATCATTTAAAACTCTGTGCAATAAAGCGAATCATAGGAACCCAGGCCAGTTCGGAAGGGTGCAAACGATCCCAGTTCCAGCCATTCTGATAAGGCATGGCGTACATATCTAAATAAGGGATCTGGTTCTTTTCCAGAATGGTTTTAATTTGCTTATCCACCGGGCGGAAGGTATCGGTATTGTAAAGCGCCCAGGGATTAACCGGGTCGACGATAGCAATCACCTGCACGTGACGTTCTTTTAGCAGCTGGACGGTTTTACTGAACGCGGCGATTTGCGCAGGCACGACCGGCGTGTCATCCCACTGTTGCCGCGAACCGTCCTCTTCGTAAATCGTTTTGTCCATCCACAGCGTAGCCGGGCTCTGCTGGCGTTTTTTATTTAACTCGCGCGCATTCGCCAGCTCTTTATCCCAGTCAGGGGCAACGTGGGTGGTTGGCTGCTCTGGGGCGTGACGTGAAGAAGCGCCAGCCAGTCGTTTTTTATCAGGGTGCAGACGTTGGCAAACTGGAAGCTCAGCTCGTCCCACATCAGATCGGGGTGCCAGCCAAAGACGCGCATTTGGCCAAAGGTTAAATGGCTTATTTCTTTACTATCAATATGCTTTAAATAATTAACCAGCAGCGGGCGCGCCTGCGGATCCTTCATTAGCGGATTAAAAATAGAACCGGGAAAATTATCGGCATAGATAGCCGGTGGCAGCCCTTTTGAGTAAAAACTGTCAGGAGCCAAAAGCAGAACAACTTTACTGTTTGCGTTAAGGCTATTTTTAAAACGTGAGAACAGTAAAAATTGCGTTTCATCATCGACGAACGCATCACCATACGCCACGACGGGTTTGTGCAATTGCTTATTAAAGTAATTATATACGGCGTAATGTTCATCTTCTGAGGTGGCAACCTCAGACGCGCCAATGAAGAAAATAGCATTCCCTTCTAAGGCATGGGAAATAGTCGCAATTTTTTCCGCCTGTTCTTTAGGCGTGCCCGCCATTGATTTAATCAGCGGCTGAAAGGTGAGGGGCGGATTGAAGCTCGTCACCAGCGGGTGAACACAAAGGAACAAAATGGCCAGGGTCGCCATCAGGATATGTAAGCAAAGCGTATTTTTGATTTTCATCATCAACCAGTAACACTGCATGGCAGTAATTTCTAAATCTGTGAGTACTCAGATTTATAACAATTACACAACAAATGACCGTTTATTTTTGTGGCATTCTATACCAGAGCGATTTAAAAGGATGAGCGTTGCTGTGTAACGGTATGTACAAGTGGGCTGTGACCGGTGTGCGGCAAGCATATGGGTGATTTTTGCGCAGTCAAACGCCGGCAGGTCAAAATAGAAAAATTCCTGCTTTACAAGGGGCTAATAGATGTTTATAGTGCGCCTCACTTTGGAAGCGTGGCCGAGCGGTTGAAGGCACCGGTCTTGAAAACCGGCGACCCGAAAGGGTTCTAGAGTTCGAATCTCTACGCTTCCGCCAAATTCGAAACCCAGGTCGTTATGCGACCTGGGTTTTTTTATGCACAGAATCCCCTCCTTTTGATTGGTTAAAAATTCCTTAACGGGGAATCCTGGTGCAGCGGATACTGCGCCGATACTGCAGTGGCGTCTGACGCATCATCTTTTTAAAGCAGGTAATGAAATAGGTCACCTCGCTAAACCCGACTGCCAGAGCAATGGCGTCAACAGGCTCATCGCCGTACCGTAACAGCTCGCAGCTGCTTTTTATTCGCCGGGTCAGCAAATATTCGTGGAGGGTACCGCCGGTCTGCTGGCGGAAAATTCGTGAGGTATAGCTGCGCGAAAGCCCCAGGTCGTGGGCTAGCTGGTCGAGCGAAAACTTGCTGGCATAGTGGGCTTCGACCCAGCTCATAATCCGCGAGGCGACGGTCTGCTGGCGCGGCGGGTAGGGCTGCGGCTGCTCGGGCAGAAACGTCATGAGCTGCATCACCAGAAATGCCACCTCGCAGGCCTCGGTCTGCTCGTAGCCCTCCAGGCGCTGAAACTGTTCAAGGATCCTCTCGATAAACGCCGCGTGCTCGCTGAGATCGTAAACCTGCGCCGCCAGATTGCTGGCAGCCAGCGCGGCGAACCGGGCCTGATGGCGCGGAAAAGCGCCGAGCGCGCTGTCGACGACCGATTGTTCAATGTGCATGGTGGTGCGGTGATAAGGGTTCTTATCGCTATGATCGACCTGCACTTTGTGCAAACGGAAGGGCGGGAAGATAAACAATCGCCCCGGACGGGCGGTGTAGTGCTGATTATCCACCACCACGATGCCGTAGCCGCTGGAAATATAGAGCAATTCAACGCATTGATGCCAGTGGTAGTACATCGCGCTGGTGGCGTTCAAGCGGTTAAATGAAATGGCCTGCCGATCGAGCGTAATGCGTTCCAGCAGTTGCGTTTCACCCATATTACCTCCAGAACAACAGATTTAAATTTTTAAGCCATCATTTGTAATTTATCCCCCTCGCGGCCGACAAAATCCAGTGAAAATGAAATGGCGGTTTAATTTTGTGAGTCTGCTCACTCAGCGCCAGGAATAAAAGCAGTTACTCTTCATTCAGACGTCGCACTCGTGGCTTTAAAAAGCCTAATAACAATAGCTTATCTCTACCCTCGTGTAATGCGGGAGGACCCTGTGCAACCTGAAAATATTCATCTGGATAATCCACTGACAAGCCGGGAAGAGGTGCTACGGCTGGTCAACGACATGCTGAACGCGGTGACGCCTTATTTTAAAAAAGACGCCAGCCGCATTGATTTAGCGAACTTTACCGCTCACTACGGTCAGCAGGTGGCGAGCATGGAAACGTTTTCCCGCCTGCTGTGGGGCGTGACGCCGCTGTTGGCTGGCGGCAGCGAGCCGCAGCACTTCTCATTCTATTTACAGGCGATAAAAAACGGCACCGATCCGCAGCATGCCGATTACTGGGGCGACGTCGGGTCTTACGATCAGCGAATCGTCGAGATGGCGGCCTACGGGCTGCTGCTGGCGCTGGCGGGTGAAACCGTACTGGCACACTTCACTGAGACGGAGAAAGAGCATTTATGGCGCTGGCTAAAGCAGTGCGAGACCCAGGAAATCCCCGATAACAACTGGCACTTCTTCCCGATTCTGGTGCAGGTCGGCTTCCATTATTGCGGCATGCCGACCAACCCGCAGGCGCTGGAAGATCATTTTGCTGCCATGGAGCACTACTATCTCGGCGATGGCTGGTACGCCGATGGTCCGGGACGGCCGCGCGACTATTACATCTCGATGGGGTTCCATTTCTATGGCCTGATTTACGCGAAGCTCATGGCCGGGGTCGATCCACAGCGCTGTGCTACGCTGAGTGACCGGGCCGCGCGTTTCTCCTCTGACTTCATCCATTTCTTTGCCGAAAACGGCGCGGCGATCCCGTTTGGCCGTAGCCTGACCTACCGCTTTGCCGAGGCGGCGTTCTGGAGTGCGGCGGCCTTCGCCGGGCTGGAAGTCTTTTCGCCCGGCGTGATGAAGGGCATCGTCCTGCGCCATCTGCGCTGGTGGCTGAAGCAGCCGATATTCGACCGCGACGGCATACTGAGCGTCGGTTACAGCTATCCGAACCTGGCGATGGCGGAAGACTACAACGCGCCGGGGTCGCCGTACTGGGGCCTGAAGACCCTGCTGGTGCTGGCATTAGATGAGGGCGATGCCTTCTGGCAGGCGGCTGAGCTGCCGCTGCCGCCGTTGCCCGCGCAGCACACGATAGCCCACGCGGATCAGGTGGTGGTACATCAGGCCGACCACCTGTGGATGCTGACGTCCGGCCAGCTGGAGCTGAACAACTTCGTGAACACCGAAGCGAAATACTGCAAATTTGCCTATTCCACCCGCTTTGGCTTTTCCATCGAACGCGGCCGCTACGGCCTGAACCATGCCGCGCCCGATTCGATGCTGCTGCTGGCCGAAAAGGATAACTACTGGCGTGGCCGCCGCGAGTGCCAGCACGTGGTCACCGCTGACGGCACTATTTACAGCCGCTGGCTGCCGTGGCGCGACGTGGTGATTGATAGCTGGCTGCTGGCGCTGGGCGACTGGCAGCTGCGCGTTCATCGTATCAATACCCGGCGCGCGCTGGACTGCGCGGAAGGCGGCTTTAGCCTGGCAAACCGCCCGCAGCCGCAGGTCCACGAGAGCGACAGCGCCTGCTGGTTACGCAATGCCCGGGATGTCTCAGCCATTTTCTGTTTACATCCGCACGCTCGCCGCGGCGAGACGGTGGTGACGCCGCCAAACAGTAATCTGCTGTTCGCCGAGCGCGCAGCGGTGCCAGTGCTGCGCGGCGAGCTCGACCCCGGTAAGCATGTGTTAATCAGCGCGGTATGGGCAGGAAATGCCGCCGACTTCGATCCGCAACGCTGCCCGCAGGCCTTCATTAGCGATGACGCGGTACGCTTCGTGACGGCACGACAGGAAACGACGCTCGTTCAGGCTCCGGAGGCATCGCTATGAGCACATCATCGTCCGTACGCGTCGCGCAGTACAAAATGAGTACCTTTATTTTCCTTTACTTCTTCACGTGGTCATCCAGCTTTGGCCTGTACGCCCTGTGGCTGAGCCAGAAAGTGGGCCTCGATAGCGTCACCATCGGCAGCGTGTTCGCTATTAATGGCGTCTTCGCGGTGGTCCTGAAGCCGGTGTACGGCTACATCATGGACAAAATCGGCATGAGCAAGTGGCTGCTCTATTTTGTCTGCGCCATTTCTGCGCTGATGGCGCCGTTTTTTGCGCTGGTGTACCAGCCGCTGCTGCAAAGCCATGCGATGGCGGGGATTATCATCGGCGCGCTGTATCTGAGCCTGGGCTGGTACGCCGGCGTGGCGGCGTCTGAATCTTACGCCGACCGCTTTAGCCGCCTGTACGGACTGGAGTTTGGCCGCATCAGAATGTGGGGTTCACTGGGCTGGGCGATGGCGGCGTCGGTCTCCGGGCTGTTGTTTAACGTCACCCCACTGGCAAACTTTCTCCTCAGCAGCGGTACCTCGATACTGATGCTGCTGGTGCTGATTAGCCTCAAAATCGGGGATGAACAGCTGAGCAATAACAGCGTCATTTCCGCTAATAAGATCGTCTTCGCCGATGTGCTGATGCTCCTGAAAAACCGCAAATTCTGGATGTTCAGCCTCTATGTCGCCGGGGTGGCGTGGATGATGTTTATCGCCGAACAGCAGTTCCCCCGCTACTTCGTCTCGTTCTTCGCCACCAAAGAGCAGGGGAATGCCTGGTACGGCTACCTGAGTACCGTCCAGTCGGGGATGGAGTTCGTGATGATGATGTTTATCCCGTGGCTGGTGAACCACTACGGCGCTAAGCGCGGCCTGCTGTTCTGCGGCTGCGTGGTCGGGGCACGGTTGATAGCCTCCGGGCTGACCAGTGACCCGATTGTTATCTCCATCATCAAACCGTTTTATGGCGTCGAGATCGCGCTGCTGCTCATCTCGGTCTTCAAATACATCGCCGAACATTTCCATCGTCGGGTTAACGCCACGATGTACCTGCTGGGCTACCAGGCGATGATTTACGTGGGTTCGATTGTGGTCGCCCCACCTGCCGGCTATCTGTACGACAGGATAGGCTTTGAGCATACCTATCTGCTGATGGGCAGCTGCGCCCTGGTATTTACGCTGATTTCCGCCTTTACGCTGTCGCGCTGCCAGTCGAAGCGCGATGACTCACGATCCTTTGCTCCGGCTTTAGATACCGCCCCGGTTGAACCGGCCAAACATTAATTCAGGAGTTGTTATGACCAAATCTGTTATCACCGAAGCGCTGCGGCCGATCGAACTGCATCAGGTCGATCGCCTGGCGCTGAGCCAGAAGCTGGAAGCGGCGTTAACCCGCATCACGCGCAAGCTCGACAAAAATATTGTCGCCTTCGGCGATAAGTTCCCCGGTGAGGCCTGTGAGAAGGGCGTCTGGCCGCGCACCGATAACGTGGAATGGACCACCAGCTTTTGGCCTGGCCAGCTGTGGCTGGCGTGGGAGATGACCGGCAAAGCGCATTATCGTGAAGCCGCCGAACGCTATTTACCGTCGTTCGCCCGGCGTATTGAGCAGCGCATCGACACCGCAACGCACGATCTCGGGTTCCTCTATTCGCTCTCCTGCATCAGCGCCTGGCGCCTCACCGGCAACGAAGCCGCTCGCCAGTCGGCGCTGCTGGCAGCCGAGCGCCTGATGGAGCGTTTTAACCCGACGGCCAACATTATTCAGGCGTGGGGTGATTTAAACGACCCGGAGCAGCAGGGGCGAATGATCATCGACTGCAATATGAACCTGCCGCTGCTGTACTGGGCCAGCGAACAGACCGGGGATCCGCGCTATGCGCAGGCGGCGACGGCTCATGCAGGACAGGCCGCGCACTATATCGTGCGTGAAGATGCCTCGACTTATCACACTTACTATATGGATGTGCAGACGGGTGAGCCGCGCTTTGGCAACACCCATCAGGGCTACAGCGATACCTCGTGCTGGTCGCGCGGCCAGGCATGGGGCATTTACGGCTTCCTGCTCAGCTATCAGCACACCGGCGATAAGCAGATGGTGGAGCTGTCACGCAGCCTGGCGCACTACTTCCTCAACCGTCTGCCGGAAGATGATGTTTGCCACTGGGATCTGGCCCTGCTCGGTACCGACGCTGTGCGCGACAGTTCAGCGGCGGCGATTGCCGCCTGTGGCCTGCTGGAGCTGGTCAAGGCGCTGCCGACGCTCGACGCAAACCGTGCGTATTATGAAGAGATGGCGCTGCGTATTGCGCTGTCGCTGACCGATAACTACCTTGCTCACGACGACGATCCTACCGAAGGGCTGCTGCAGCACTCGGTTTATCATATGGGCAGCGGTAAGGGCGTCGATCAGTGCTGTAGCTGGGGAGACTATTTCTATCTTGAACTGCTGGCGCGGCTGCGACAGATCTGGCACCCGTACTGGTAACCCTTAAGCAATGGAGAGCAAAATGAAAAGCGTAGCCGTGCTATTAGCCCCTGGTTTTGAAGAAGGGGAAGCGATTGTCACTATCGATATCCTGCGCCGCCTGAATATTACGGTGCAGACGATTGCCTGCGGCGAGAGTCGCGAAGTGGTGAGCTATCACGCCATCCCTGTGGCGGCGGACAGTACTCTGCAGGCCAGTTTCGATCGGACTTTTGACGCCGTGGTGTTACCGGGCGGCCCGCAAGGCAGCGTAAACCTGGCGAAAAGCGCGGAGGTCATTGCCTTCGTCCGCCGCCACGATGAAGCGGGCAAATATATCTGCCCGATTTGCTCCGCAGCCGCCCGCGTGCTGGGCGGCAATGGACTGCTGAAGGGACGTCGCTATGTCTGCTCCGGCGATCTGTGGAAAACAGTCAGCGATGGCATCTACGTCGATGCCGACGTGGTGGAAGACGGCAATCTGCTGAGCGGCCGTGGGCTGGGTAAAGTATTTGATTTCGCCTTTACCCTGGCGGCGCGATTGCAGGGCGATGACGCGTTGGCGCGCGAGCAGGCCAGCCATATTGATTATGCGTGGCAGCCGGGAGGCGTCTGATAACAAAGCCTTACTGACATATCTGAAAAACCTCCGGCTGTGCCGGAGGATATTTATGGCGTTTTACAGCCCGATCACCAGCTCCCCGGAATGGCTCCGCGAACAGCAGAGCGCCACCTGCTGGTCTGCCGCGCTTTTTTCTGCGTCCGACTGCACGCTATCACGATGATCCGCCACGCCGTCAATCACCGGCGTCAGGCACGCCCCGCAGATCCCCATTTCGCATGACAGCGGCACGTCCACGCCGTTTTCCTGTAATACCTGAGCGATGGTCTTATCCGCGGGCACCGGCCAGCGCTCCCCGGTGGAGGCGAGTTTGACCGTAAAGATCTCGCCCGCGTCACCGCCTGCGGCAGGCGCTGCGGGCTGGAACGCCTCGCTGTGAAGATGGGCGTCATCCCATCCCTTCGCCGTGGCGACCTCACGCACTTTTTCCATAAACCCTGCCGGGCCGCAGCTCCAGGCTTGAAGGCCTGCCTCAGCCGCCGGGAGATGCTCTGCCAGCGCCGAGCGCGGGCTGATGGTATGAATGTGGCACTCACCGAACCGGGAGAGTTCGCGCGCAAACGCCGCGCTTTCGCGGTTTCTGACGTAATAGTGCAGCGTAAACGGCGTTCCGGCCGCCTTCAGCTGCAGGGCCATCGCATACAGCGGCGTAATGCCAATGCCCGCCGCCAGCAGCAACACCCGCTCAGCCTGATGCAGCGGAAACAGGTTTCGCGGGGCCGATATGGCCAGCTTCTGCCCGGGGCGCAGCGTCTCGTGAACGTAGCGCGATCCGCCGCGCGATGCGGTTTCCCGCCCCACGCAGATAAGATAGCTCTCGTCCTCGCATGCTCCGGTCAGGGAATACTGGCGCACCGCGCCGCAGGGCAGGTGGACATCAACGTGCGCGCCGGGCTGCCACGCCGGCAGCGCGGTACCGTCTTCCGCCACCAGCCTGACGGCGAGGCTTTTGTCGCCCTCGCGCCACAGTCCGTCAACAATTACGCTCAGCATATCGGCCTCCGTCATACGAGGAAAAATTCGCCAAAGCCCATCTTCTTCAGTCCCCGACGGTAGGCAATTGAGCTTTTATCGGCGGGAATATGGGCTTCCAGGGTGAGGTCCAGCGGCAGACTTTCCGGACGCTGGGTTTCGACCATCAGGCGATCCTCTTCAAAAATGCGCAGATTGAAGGCATGTACATCCTCCACCGGAATATGCAGGTCAAAGTTACGCGCAATCGGCGCGAACATGCGGGTTACCCGTGACGAGACGGGCGATGCGGCGTTCATAATGACCAGCCTCGATTCTCCCGGAAAATGAATCGTCAGGGTGGCGGTAAACGGCAGGTGCATTTCAAAATGGCGCAACCACTGAAACCCTTCCGGCGCCTGCACGTCCGAACTGGCGGGATAGTTGCTCACGGAACTCCAGTAATCCGCCACGAAGCCGAACGGCGTCTCCTGCGGCTGATAGGCGGGCACAAGCTGATTATTGGGATCGGCAAAGGTATCGGTGTGGATCCACGCAAAGTGCGCCACGTCCAGAAACCCCTCTACCTGACGACCGGCAAAGCCGTTCACCTCAAACGCCGGGCAGTTGATCTGCTGAAACCCGTCGTCATCCCAGTGCGGCATGGTGGGCAGCGGCACAGGATTGTCCGGGTCAAACGCCAGGCAGGTCCAGATCAGGCCGAAGCGCTCCTCCACGGCGTAGTTAATCAGGTTCAGCTTCGCCGGAACGGGCTGGTCGGGGCTGGACGGAATACGGTTGCAGCGCCCGTCTTCTCCAAAGCGTAAGCCGTGGTAAGGACAGATAATCCCGTGCTCGTCGTGAAAGCCGAGCGTCAGCGGCACGCCGCGGTGCGGGCAGACGTCACGGGCGACCACGACCTGGTCGTGGATCCGGTAAATCACCAGCTGTTCGTCCAGCAGGGTCGCCTTGACCGGCGCCGGGCCGACGTCGCAGGCGCGCGCAACGGGATGCCAGCATTTCGCGAGGCGCAGCCAGTCCTCTGGCTCAAACGTGCAGTGGGCGGGTGGAGTCGGTTCTCTTTTCATGGTTATCCCTCTTACGTTCAGCCCAACGGGCCGCCCTGAATGGTCTCGCACAGGCCGTTTATGATGCGCTCTCCGGTCTCCTCTTTGAGCTCCTGATACCAGGCCTGCGTCAACGCCATGTCTTTCCCGTGGGTGACGTCGCAGCGCTTACGCGCCTTCAGCACCAGGTCGCGTACCCGGTCGCAGCGCAGCGCCTCGTACTGCCGCAGCGCCAGCGTAATGCTGTGGTTTTCGCGCAGGCATTCACCCAGCACCACGGCGTCTTCCATCGCCGCACAGCCGCCCTGGCCGATATCCGGCGTGGTGCTGTGCGCGGCATCGCCGAGCAGCGCGACGTTGCCTCGCACCAGGCTGTCGAACGGTTCGATATCGTGGATTTCAATGCGGTTGGTCGTTTCCGGATCCAGCGCCGCGATAAGCTTCTGCACCGGCGGCGCCCAGCCGCGGAAGTAGCCCGTGAGATCGGCGCGCAGGGTGGTGCGATCTTCCGCCAGGCCTGCGGGCAGCGGCACGTCAAAAAAGAAGTAGAAGCGTCCGCCGGAGACGGGCATCAGCGACACGCGTTTGCCTTCGCCAACGAAGGTGGTCCACTGGTGCGCCGGGGCGATCTCTTCGTCAATCTTCACCAGCCCGTTCCAGTTCACGTACCCGGCGTAGCGGCGCTCCGGGGTATACCCCAGCACGTAAGGGCGAACCGCCGAGTGGCTGCCGTCGGCGGCAATCAGAAAATCCCCGGCTGCCGTGGTGCCGTCGGTGAAGGTCACGCTTACGCCCGCGTCGTCTTCGCTTACGCGTTCGACGCGTTTGCCGAACTGCACCTTGTCGCGCCCCCAGAAGTCCAGCATTTCGCGCTGAAGCTCAGCGCGCGAGACGGGGCAGGGACGCCCGCCGGTACGCTCAACCAGCGGGGCAAGGCTAAAGCGGGTCAGGGTATCGCCGCGCCGGTAATCCTTGTAGGCCATAAAACGCATCGGACCGCCGTAGGTCTCGATGATGTCGCCCATGCCGAGGTGCTGCATGCATTTCACGCCGTTCGGCCAGATGGAGATGGCCGCCCCGACGGGCCTGATCTCTTTGACGGCTTCAAACACGGTACAGTCGATGCCCGCTTTCTTCAGCGCGACGGCGGCGCTCAGGCCGCCAATACCCGCACCAATGACGATTGCTCTCATGCTTCTCTCCTTTTGCAGGGTGTAATGACATTCAGCAATTTGCGTACCAGGCTGCAGAGTGGCGAAAACGGCGTTGTGAGAGAGATGTTTGCACTGCTAAGGTGCGTAAACGCGGTGAGCATGCCTTTTTTTGAATCAAAAATTTCCAGTTGAGCTATACGGAATCGACTGTTTCACGCCTGCGGTCAGTGTGGCGTGGTTTGTGCAATAGCCCGGAGGAAGACAATAAAGGAGATATTATGATCGCACTGCACGACTTCAATCATCTTCCCCACGAAAAGGCGTTAGCGCTGATTCTCCCCTGCGTGGCGCTCCCCGGCTGGGCCGATGCGCTGGCGCTGGGGCGGCCCTACGCCAGCCGGGACGAATTGTTCAGTACGGCAAACGCGCTGACGCAAAACTGGGACGAAGCGGCGCTGGCGCAGGCCCTGAGCGCCCATCCGCGCATCGGGGAAAAACCTGCAGGTTCACAGGCGGAGGCGGCGCTGTCGCGCCAGGAGCAGGGTGCGGTGAACGATCGCGATGCTGCCCTTGCCCGGGCGCTGCGCGAAGGCAATGCCCGCTACGAGGCCCGCTTCGGACGCGTGTTTCTGATCCGCGCGAAGGGCCGCAGCGGCGAGGAGATTTTACAGGCGCTGCACGCGCGGCTGGAGAACAGCGACGCGCAGGAAATCCATGCCGCGCTGGAACAGCTGCGGGAAATTACGCTGCTACGGCTGGAAGGAGTTATTAGCGAATGAGCACACTTAGCACCCATATTCTCGATATTTCGACGGGCAAACCCGCAGAGGGCGTGACGGTGCATCTCGAACGGGAGGGCGAAATCATGGCGACGGGCGTGACCAACGTAAATGGTCGCATCACCGAATTTGTCCCATTCCTGCCAAAAGGACGCTATCGGCTGGTGGCGGAGATCGGCGAATGGTTTAGCGAAACCGGTCGCGACACGCTATACCCCTGCGCGCAAATTGATTTTGTGACGGGAGAAACGGCAGACGAGCATTTCCACCTGCCGTTTGTGATTGCGCCCGGCGGGTGGTCAACCTACCGGGGAAGTTGACCACACCCGCTCGCCGTTGACCCAGGTCTCGCTGATGTTGCGCTCGTCGCCGAGGGTCATCAGCACAAAAAGCTGCTCGTAGATATCCTTGCAGCGGCGATTGCGCAGGCGCTGCAGCGGCGTCACGTCAGGGTCGATCACCACGAAATCCGCCTCTTTACCGGGTGCGAAGTTGCCAATCTTATCGTCGAGCCGGAGGGCGTGCGCGCCGCCCAGCGTGGCGTGGTAAAAGGCCTCGCTGGCGCGCAGGCGGTAGCTCTGAAGCTGGCCGACCTTGTAGGCTTCCCCCAGGGTGCGCAGCATGCTGAAGGTGGTACCCGCGCCGACGTCGGTGCCGATGCCCATTCGCACCCTGTGCTGCCAGCAGGCGGGCAGGCGAAACAGCCCGCTGCCGAGAAACAGGTTAGAGGTAGGGCAAAACGCCACCGCCGAACCGGTGTCATGCAGGCACTGCCACTCGCTGTGGTGAAGATGAATCGCGTGGGCAAATACGCTGCGCTCGCCGGTCAGGCCGTAGTGGTGATACACGTCCAGATAGCGCTCGTGCTCCGGCCAGAGGTCGCTCACCCAGGCCACTTCGTTGGGGTTTTCGCTCAGGTGGGTCTGCATCCAGGTATCCGGAAACTCCTCTCTGAGCAGGCTGACCGCCGCAAGCAGCTCGGGGGATGACGTCGGGGCAAAGCGCGGGGTAATGGCGTAGCCAAGGCGTCCCCGATGGTGCCAGCGCTGGATCAGCTCCCGCGTCTGCCGGTAGCTCTGCTTCGCGTCTTCGCTCAGGTAGTCCGGCGTGTGTCTGTCCATCATCACCTTTCCGGCGATAAGGCGCATGTTCAGGCGCAGGGCTTCGGTAAACAGCGCCTCGACCGATTCCGGATGCAGCGTACAAAACACCAGCGCGGTGGTGGTGCCGTTGCTCACCAGCTGGCTAATGAAAAATTCGGCGATCTCTTTCGCGTAGGTTTCATCGGAAAACTGGCTCTCCACCGGGAAGGTGTAGGTGGTCAGCCACTCCAGCAGCTGCTCGCCAAAGGCCCCGATCATCTCCGTTTGCGGATAATGGACGTGGGTATCGACAAAACCGGGCAGCAGCAGCCTGCCGCGCAGGTCGGTGTAGCCCTTGTGGGGGTCGAGATACTGCTCGCCCTCCTGCCACGGCATCTGCGCCAGAATTTTTCCGTTCTGTATAAACAGCACCCCGTCGTCAAGATAGCGCGCGTGTTGGGCAATCGCGTCTGCGCTGTCGCAGACCTGGGCAATATCAAAAAATGCGCCGCGGATTGCTGTCTGATAATCCATCATGGTTCCTGCCTTAGTGTATGCGTAGCGGGGTGATAAGGCGCAGCAAGAACGGTGCCAGAATGAACGGGCCGCAGATAGGCTGCGGCCGGAGGAGGAGGGGTTACTCTTTTTGCGTTGCCACGCGGGAGGTGAACGACGTCGAGCCCGCCGTCTCGCGATCTTCCCGCGCCAGCCAGCGGTAGGTCACGCCGCCAAGGAAGACGCCGATGAACCAGCTGAAGTTCGCCACCTCATGCAGGGCCGGGATGAAGCTAATCACCAGGCCCACGGCAACGGACGGGATCAGCGCGCCGATGGCTTTCGGGTTGAAGCCGTTGCGGTACCAGTATTTGCCCTTTGGCGTGTCGTCGAACAGATCGTCAACCGACACCTTGCCGCGCTTAATCAGGTAGAAGTCGGCAATCAGAATGCCGAACAGCGGGCCGATAAACGCCCCGAGCACGTCGAGAGTGTAGTGGATAAGCTCCGGCGAGTTGAACAGGTTCCACGGGGTTAACAGAATAGAGCCGACGGCGGCAATCATTCCCCCGGTGCGGAAGCTGATTTTCTGCGGCGAGCAGTTAGAGAAATCAAACGCCGGGGAGACGAAGTTCGCGACGATGTTGATCCCGATGGTAGCGGTGATCATCGTCAGCAGGCCAATCGCCACGGCCAGATCGTTGCCCACGCGGCTGACGGTTTCGATCGGGTCGGTGATCATGCGGCCAAACAGCGACTGGGTGCCGGAGACAATCACCACGGTGACGATGGAGAACAGCAGGAAGTTAAACGGCAGCCCCCAGCGGTTGCCGCGGCGGATCTCGCCCATGCTTTTGCCGTAGCGGGAGAAATCGCCAAAGTTGAGCAGCGGGCCGGAGAAGTAAGATACCACCAGCGCGGTCGCGGTAATCATCTGCCAGGTCTGCTCGCCCGCGCTCAGGGATTTGCTGGCGAGGGTGAAGGAGATCCCGTCAAAGCCGGTCTTGTATACAATCCAGCCTGCAAGGGCCAGCATCACCACGTAGACCGCCGGACCGGCGATATCAATAAAGCGCTTGATGGCGCTCATGCCGTGCCAGAAAACCATCGCCTGCAGTACCCACATAATGGCAAAGCAGATCCAGCCGAGATGCGACAGGCCCAGGAATGCGCCGGTAGTGAGCGAAGAGAGCGACGGCCAGAACTTCAGCGCCACCAGCATCAGGGCGTTGGCGGCCAGATAGGTCTGAATGCCGTACCACGCGAAGGCAATCAGCCCGCGGATCACCGCCGGAATATTGGCTCCAAACACGCCAAACGCCTGACGGCTGATCACCGCGTAGGGCACGCCCGCCATCTGGCTCGGTTTGGCCACCAGGTTGGCGCACAGCTGCACGATGCAAATCCCCACCAGCAGGCAGAGCAGCACCTGCCAGCTTGCCAGCCCGAGCGTAAAGAAGCTCGCGGCGACAACATAACCCCCCATGCTGTGTACGTCCGACATCCAGAACGAAAAGATGTTGTACCAGCTCCAGTTCTGGTCACGCGTCGGTGCCAGATCCTCATTGCAAAGACGTGGGCTGTAAACCGCACCGGAATCAGCGGCCGTACCCTGCTGCGCGTTTTGACTGTTTGGCATGAAACCTGCTCCTGTGAATGAAAACCCGTTGAGTGGGAGTGCAAACGGTGTTGCAGGATCCAGGCCAAAATAATAAATCTTGTATGCAATATTTTATTTTTATGTATACGATTCGATAACGAAGAGTAAAAGACGGAGTGGTGAATGAACAACATAAACGCCCTGCAGACCGCGCCAGACCTGCATGACAAAGACGAATCGATCTTTCAGGCGCTGATGACCGCGATTGTCGAACATCAGCTGCTGCCGGGGAGCAAACTGCCGGAGGAGGCGCTGGCCGAGGTGTTTGGGGTAAGCCGCACGGGCATCCGCAAGGTGCTTCAACGACTCGCCGCTGTGCAAATGGTCACCTTAACGCCCAAGCGTGGTGCACACGTTGCCAGCCCGACGGTGGAAGAGGCGCAGCACATCTTTCGCACCCGCGCCCTGCTGGAGGTCGCCAACCTGCCGGACGTGCTGGCCCGCTGCCAGCCGCCGCACCTTGCCGCGCTGGACGCCATCATTCGCCAGGAGCAGCAGGCGCACGAGGCCTACGACGGCCCGGCGGCAATTCGCCACTCCGCCAATTTCCACATTCAGCTGCAGGCCATCTCCGGCAACCAGGTGCTGACGGAGATGGTGACCGGCCTGAGCCAGCGCTCCTCGCTGGTGATTGCCACCTGGGGCGCGCCGTGGCGTCAGGGGTGCCGCTGCAACGATCACGAACAGCTGGTGGATCTGCTGCGCCAGAAGGCGCTCCAGCCGCTAAGTGATGCCTTAATGCACCATTTTGAACATATCGTCGCCAGCCTCTGCTTCGAGCGGGCGGGCGAGTGCCTGCCTGATTTTGCCCGGCTGTTTGCCGGCCACAAGGAGTCGTAATGTCTGTCTGTATACAAGTGATCAACCCCAACACCAGCCTCGCCATGACGGAAACCATCGGCGCGGCGGCCCGCGCGGTGGCGGCGCCGGGGACGGAGATCCTCGCGGTCTGCCCGAGCGCGGGCGTGCCGTCTATAGAAGGCCACTTTGATGAAGCCATCGCCGCCGTCGGCGTCCTCGAACAAATCAAAAAAGGCAGAGAGCAGGGCGTGGACGGTCACGTGATTGCCTGCTTTGGCGATCCGGGCCTGCTGGCGGCGCGCGAGCTGGCGCAGGGGCCGGTGGTCGGCATCGCCGAAGCCGCCATGCATATGGCGACGCTGGTGGCGACGCGCTTTTCGGTGGTGACCACGCTGCCGCGCACGCTGATTATTGCCCGCCATCTGCTGCACCAGTATGGCTTTCACGATCGCTGCGCGGCGCTGCACGCTATCGATCTCCCGGTGCTGGCGCTGGAGGACGGCAGCGGTCTGGCGCAGGAGAAGGTGCGCGCGCGCTGTATACAGGCGCTGAAAGAGGACGGCTGCGGCGCCATCGTGCTGGGCTGCGGCGGCATGGCGACCCTGGCGCAGGAGCTGACCCTCGAGCTGCGCGTGCCGGTCATCGACGGCGTCAGCGCGGCGGTGAAGATGGTGGAATCGCTGGTGGCGCTGGGGCTGTCGACCAGTAAGCACGGGGATCTGGCGTTCCCCGAGAAAAAAGCGTTAAGCGGACATTTTCAGGCACTGAATCCATTTTAATTTTTTGGGGGTGGCAATGGGGCTTTTTGAACAGGATTACCCGCGGGATCTGCGCGGCTACGCGGGCAACCCGCCGCACGCGCGGTGGCCGAATCAGGCGCGCGTCGCCGTGCAGTTTGTGCTCAATTATGAGGAAGGGGCGGAAAACCACGTTCTGCACGGCGATGCCGGATCCGAGCAGTTCCTGTCGGACATTATCGGCGCGGCCAGCTACCCGGATAAACACATGTCGATGGACTCCCTCTACGAATACGGCAGCCGCGCCGGGTTCTGGCGGATCCACAATGAATTTCAAAAGCGCGGCCTGCCGCTGACGGTGTTTGGCGTGGCGATGGCGCTGGCGCGTCACCCGGAGATCGTCGAGGCAATCAAGGGAGCGGATTACGACGTAGTCAGCCACGGCTGGCGCTGGATCCACTACCAGAGCATGGATATCAGCCAGGAGCGCGAACACCTGCACAAGGCGGTGCACGTGTTGACCGACCTGTTCGGCAAGCCGCCGACGGGCTGGTACACCGGGCGCGACAGCCCCAACACCCGCCAGCTGGTGGTGGAGCACGGCGGCTTCGACTACGACAGCGACTACTACGGCGATGACTTGCCCTTCTGGACGGAAGTGGCCTGCAGCGACGGCTCCCGCAAGCCGCACCTGATCGTGCCGTATACGCTGGATGCGAACGACATGCGCTTCGCCACCGCGCAGGGGTTTAACACCGCCGAGCAGTTTTACACCTATCTGAAGGACAGTTTTGACGTGCTGTACGAAGAGGGGGAAAGCGCGCCGAAGATGATGTCCATCGGCATGCACTGCCGCCTGCTGGGGCGGCCGGGGCGTTTTCGCGCGCTGCAGCGTTTCCTGGATTACGTGCAGCAGCACGAGCGGGTGTGGGTCTGTACCCGCCAGCAGATTGCCGACCACTGGCGGGAGGTGCATCCGTTTCAGAAATAACTGAGCCGTGTTTTGCCGGGTGGCGGCTGCGCCTTACCCGGCCTACGACATCAAACTCACCTGCGCCGCCACGATCCGCCACCCGTAGGCAAACCGCACCCACGTCTGCTGCTGGCGGCCAATGCGTTCCGTCCCCTCACGAGTAAACTCGGTGCTGCATACGGCATAATCCTCCCCGAAGGTGGTAATCACGGTGTGACGCAGCGTCCGCTGCAGCCCGGAGGCGGGGCGCGCTGCGCGGAAGGCGCGGATTTCATCAATCCCATACAGGTTTTCACCCGCCCCCAGACGCACCGTATTTTTGTCGTGCCAGAACAGCTCGTCCAGCACCGCAACGTTGTTGCTCACCAGCGCGTCTTCATAGCGGTAAAACGCAGCGGTTACCTCGGCAACCACCCACGGGAGGTTAATGTCATCATGATTCATCATGCGGCCACCTCCGCCGGACGCGCCTCGGCGATCCCACTCTCTTCCAGCACGCGCGCGACGCGCAGGCAGGCCTGCTCGTTAAACGGCGCGGCAATCAGCTGCAGGCCAATCGGCGCACCCTGCGCGGTGCGCAGCGGAACGGTGGTCACGGGCAGGCCCAGAAATGATATCGGCTGGGTCAGCATCCCCATGCTGGCGCGGATGGGGAGCGGCTGACCGTTAATCTCCATGGTCTGCTCACCCGCGAGCGTCGCGCTACGCGGCGTTGCCGGGGCGATCAGCACGTCGGCCTGCGCGAACAGGGTTTTAAACGCCTGCCGGGCGTGCGCGCGAAACCGCTGGGCCTGAATGTACCAGGCGGAGGGGATCATCGCGCCCGCCAGGAGGCGTTCCCGGGAATGCGGCTCAAAACGCTCGGGCTCGCGGCGAAGCGCGGGCAGGTACTGATTTCCCCCTTCGGAGGCGCTGATGATAAACGCCGCGGAACGCGCCAGCTCTGCGTCCGGGAACTGCAGCTCATCCTGCACGTCGAGCGCCTTCGCCACCCGCGCCAGGGCGTCTCTGGCATCCGCGTCGCACCAGGTGGTGAAGTAGCCGCCGAGCACTGCGCAGCGCAGGCCGTCAAGCCCGCGGTCGAGCAGGGGACGCGTTTGCTCGCGGGAGCTCTCTGCCTGGAAAGCGTCGCTGCTGTCCCGGCCCTGCAGCGCGTCGTACACGGACGCCAGATCGCACACGCGGCGGGCGAAAGGACCGATATGATCCAGGCTCGCGACAAACGGATGGCTGCCGGATCGCGACAGGCGGCCAAAGGTGGGCTTCAGGCCGTAGATGCCGCACAGGGAGGCCGGAACGCGAATCGAGCCGTTGGTGTCGGTGCCGAGCGAAAAGTGCACCAGCCCGGCGGCCACGGCGGCCGCTGAACCGCCGGACGACCCGCCCGCAATGCGTGTCAGATCGTGCGGGTTACGCGTCGTGCCGTAGTGGCTGTTTTCGGTGGTAAAACCGTAGGCGTAGGCGTCCATATTCACCATCCCGGTCAGCAGCCCGCCCGCGCTGCGCAGCTGGCGCACCGCGAAGCTGTCAGCGGCCGCGGCAGGGCGCTGGCTGAACAGCTCTGCCCCGGCGAGGGTGGTGTGGCCGGCAACGTCGAACAGATTTTTTACCGCGTAGGGCACGCCCGCCAGCGGCGGCAGGGGGCGCTTTTCGCGGCGCAGGGTATCGATGCTCTCGGCTTCGGCGAGCATGCGTGCTTCCGTCACGGCGGTCCAGGCATTGATCTGCGGGTTAACGCGCGCAATTGCCTCCAGCGTCTGGCGGGCTATCTCCTGGGCACTCAGCTCGCCCGCGCCCAGCGCATGCTGGATCGCGCTGATACTCATCTCGTGTAGCCTCATGCTTTGTACACTCCTGCGATCTCCAGACGGTCGTCGAGCGGCAGCTCCATCAGAGGGGCGGCCATGCTTGCAATGCGGCTGAACTGCACCTGTAGCTCGGCGCGGC
>NZ_JRJC01000039.1:0-524 GCF_000762975.1 Enterobacter sp. UCD-UG_FMILLET | reverse complement strand
ACGCCTGCTCCCAGCCTTCGTCGTTCAGGTAGCCGCGCAGCGAAACCACCAGCGCGCCGCAGGCGTTGGCGAGGACGTTCAGCACCTCCACGCGCACGCCGGTCACCGTCAGGCCGTCGTCCAGCCGCGACGGAATGGCGTCGGTATAGACCGAGCAGCCGAGCGCGCCGTCAGTGAAGCAACGCTGGTCTGCAAACGCGGCGCGCACCTGCTCCAGCGCCTGCAGGGTATCCGTTCTGCCGCCCGCAATGTGAAACTCCTCCTCGGTGCCGACAATGACGTCGAAGAGGTGCAGCACCTCCTGCAGCTCGCGGGTGACCTTATCGGCGGCGATAAAGCGCGTTTCACC
This sequence comes from Enterobacter sp. UCD-UG_FMILLET, assembly GCF_000762975.1. NCBI lineage: Bacteria > Pseudomonadati > Pseudomonadota > Gammaproteobacteria > Enterobacterales > Enterobacteriaceae > Enterobacter > Enterobacter sp. UCD-UG_FMILLET. The sequence continues at coordinate 175 of NZ_JRJC01000039.1, read as the reverse complement.
GTCGCCTAAGGCGGTGAGCCCCCACAGCACCGGACGATAGTCGATGTCCAGCACCGTGCGCACGCCGTGACGGCGGGCGTCGCCTAAGGCGGTGAGCCCCCACAGCACCGGACGATAGTCGATGTCCAGCACCGTGCGCACGCCGTGACGGCGGGCATAGCCCAGCGCCGTCAGC
>NZ_JRJC01000038.1:0-78404 GCF_000762975.1 Enterobacter sp. UCD-UG_FMILLET | reverse complement strand
TCGGCGGCTTTCTCCAGACCCAGTTCTTCCAGAGTTGTGACATCCACCACCTCAAACTCACCGAAGGTCTGGGTGATCAGCTTGATATCGTCTTCGCCCATCAGGTTACGTTTGGAACCCAGCGATTTACGCATTTTGCCGCACAGGTTGGTGCCATCAATCAGCTGTACTTTGCCTTTACGCTCAGGCGCTTTCTTGTTGGAGAGGATCCAGACGTAGGTGGCAATGCCGGTGTTGTAGAACATGTCCGTTGGCAGCGCGACAATGCCTTCCAGTAAATCGGCTTCCAGAATGTAGCGGCGGATTTCGCTCTCACCGCTGCCCGCACCACCGGTAAACAGTGGCGAACCGTTAAGGATAATCCCGATACGCCCACCGTTGCTCACGGTGCCATCCATATTGTGGTTGTCGCGCATTTTGCTGATCAGGTGCATCAGGAACAGCAGCGAGCCGTCGGATACACGCGGCAGGCCCGGGCCAAAGCGACCGTTAAAGCCTTTCTGCGTATGTTCGTCGTTAATCTCGCCCTCAATCTTCCTCCAGTCCACACCAATCGGCGGGTTAGAGAGCATGTAGTCGAACTGATCCAGCGGCAGCTGGTCGTTAGAGAGGGTGTTGCCCAGTTTAATACGACTGACGTCCTGACCTTTGATCAGCATATCGGCTTTACAGATAGCGTAGGATTCCGGGTTCAGCTCCTGGCCAAAAGCGCGCATCACCGCGTTAGGGTTCAGCTCGTGAACATATTCCATACCCGCAGAAAGGAAGCCGCCGGTTCCGGCCGTCGGGTCATAAATAGTGCGGATGATACCGGGCTGCGTCAACGCTTCATCATCTTCCATAAACACAAGCGAGGTGGTCAGGCGCACGATATCGCGAGGGGTGAAGTGCTCACCAGCGGTCTCGTTAGAGCTTTCCGCGAAACGACGGATAAGTTCTTCAAACACCAGCCCCATTTCATAGTTGGAAATCACTTTTGGGCTAAGGTCGGTAGTGGCGAATTTCTTCACCACTTTAAACAGCAGATTGGCATCTCCCAGCAGGCCGACAAACTCACTGAATTTGAAGTGTTCGAAGATCTCACGCGCGTCTGGGGAAAATGCCTGTACGTAGCTTTCCAGGTTGGCTTTGATGTCGTTCTGCTCCATCTTGCCCAGATCCATCTTCGAGGTGTTGAAGAAGGAAAACCCGCTGGTGCACAGAAGAAACTTCTCTTTGGCATCTTCCGGCAGTGGGCTGGTTTTTAATTCATCATATTTCGCCACCACCGCATCTTTGGTCTCCGCTAACACACACTCAAGACGGCGCAGTAGCGTAAAGGGCAGGATCACGCGCCCGTACTGCGACTGTTTGAAATCACTGCGCAGCAAATCGGCCACCGACCAGATAAACGCAGCCGTTTGAGAAAAGTTAGTGTTCGTCATGAAGCCCTCAGAGGAGATTGCAGCCATGGAGAAAAATGCTCGGGTAAAAATTCAATTTTGGAATGCAGTGCGCAAAATAATACCTGCTACGAAGACTATCGCAAACGATACAGGACAAAGAAATGAACGGTGGCCAGAATGAGCGCGCTACCCACGTCCTGCACTCATCAGGTACAGGTTAGAATGGCGCAAAACCTCATTCTGATGACCAGGCTGAGCACCAGAACACGCTTGTAAATGGAACCATCGTCATGCCAACTGATTATGCTTACGAACGTACCCGCCAGGCGAAGCGCAGAGCACTACGCTCCTGCTCTCGCTGGATGCAAGGCTACGAAAATCTGCAAAGCCCTGTCCCGGCAGAAAGAATCAGGGGGATTCTTGCCCTGAGTGAAATAACGCTGACCACTTTCGCCAGAGCGATGAACATGAGCCTTTCGGCCTGCCATTATCTGGTGTATGGCAGCTCGCGGATCACGCCAGAAACCGCCGTTCGGCTCAGCTATGTGCTAGGCGGAACGCCCGAGCACTGGTTGAAAATGCAAAATGATTATGAATTACTGCAGATCAAAGTGGATAAACGCTCACTGTCACGTCTGGCCGTAACGATGTTTAATCCCAATAAATCATACAGTTGAAAGTAAATTACTGAGCTAAAACGTGCGGATCATTTTCCAAAATGATCATCAAAACCCACTGAAAAAAACAATACAAAAAATGATCCCCACCTGCCAGCCCTTGCTGTGACTGGCTTTAGCCGTGGTGATCACATTTCACCGGATGTGAAAGACGCGACCGCCAGCCTTTTTGATTTTGTTGTTCGTGTGTTCAGCTGCAAAAGCGAGCCATTCATCCATTATGGGCTTAGTGTGAGAACGCTAAACACCATCATCGGGTTGGCAGGGTTTGCCATTTTCTCCTACCAACAATTCCAAGAAGTAAGTGATTCCCCTTAACATTGCCGTCACCAATCACCTATAGCGTTACATTTCCTTAAAGCACTAATTATCAAGAAAATTACCTTTACTGGTGTTCCATGCTCTTTTTGTAATGACAGCTTGTTTCCGATTGCTGCAGGGTGTGAGCTTGTCTTAAATTCACCGCCGTTTAGACTCAACATCGCGAGAGCCGAAACTAGCATTTGATAATGCTATCTCGGTACGTGTTATTCCGTTCAAAGGCATGCGCTGCCCTAGAGCTGAGTAGCGATTCAGCATGAGAAAGTGAAATGACAAAAGTAATCCTTCCCAGCTTATCCGCAGTTAAAAACGGTGTAGAAAAGCATCATTTTTTTGCTCGTGAACTAGTACAGCCGAACACGCAAGATGCAATAACTAACACCATTGCTAGCATTAAGATAACGGTAAAAATCGACCTATGAACCCTACCGATTATGTGAAGATTATAGCAATGGCACATTGCCGTGACCTTGCACCTGGCAAGCGTATTAAATTACGTCCAACAAAAGGTTTAGTCACCGTCTCGGGGGATTGCAGAACCGTTCGTTACATCGCTGTCGCTGATGGAAATTTAATTAAAGGCAATAACGGTGCCACGATCCTAGAAATGCCCGGCGGGGCCATCGCATACAAAGGTTCTGGCGCAAGCGTCACGTGCCGAGACTTTAACGGCACCTTACGTGGGAGCGACAGGTCTCAATGGTTTTCCAATTTTATTACTCTTAATGACAGGCACCGAATAATCACATCTATGGAAGGGAGCGTTTTGGTCTGCCGCCGCCAATTGAGTGTGATGGATAACAAACCTACGAAGCAAAGTAGGACAAAATCCGCTACCGTTACGAGCGTAGCCCCGCAGGCTAATCCCAGTGTTATAAAGAAACAGGACGATAAGCGAAGGAAAGTTAAAGAGGCTCAAGGGATCACAGAAGATAAGGTATTCAAGAAACGGTACTGGTTTTGGTTGATATTTTTGACTGTATCTATCACCTGGAAGATATACCACTACATTAATGGATAAGTGAGCGCTGTCGGGTCTATTGTTTGAAGCGGGTCGTTAAGCGTCATAGCGCCGATGTACCCGCATACTAGCCTTGCCCTGAAATGCCCCAATCACCAACGCGTAATTCAAGCAGATGCCTACAACCGAGTAGTGCTCTCGTGAGAAACCAATGTACAGATCTAGCAGGCACTGTAGAAATACCCTCACTAAAACAGATACGGCGTACTAACAATGCGCAAACAACAGATGATAAAGAGCCCTCTTGTGAGCATTATCAGGTCGAACTAGAATGAAGGCATCAACTATGAGGCTCTCCCCATGACAAAGAAAACAGCGCATCCTTTGGTCACTAAAACGCAGCTCTTCCGCACCGTTGCCAGCTCCACTGCAATTGAAACCGGCGTTTCTGTGGAGAAAATCGAGAAGCAGCTCAAGCGCTTTCAGGCACAGGCTAAAGCGGTTGGTTTGGCTCGTTAATCAGGAAGAATATCGCTAACCAATCGGATCATGGGGGCAAAGTTACCTGATACACCAGCCTGAATCGCCTTGAAGTAAAATGCTTTATGCTCATCCCATAAGCTGTAATCCAGTACCCCAACACCCGCCTGAACCGCCAGTGCATCAAAAAGTAGACGCGACAAACGCCCGTTACCTTCCCGAAAGGGATGGATCAAAATAAATTCCACGTGGCATTCCGCCAAAAAATCAGCCAACTCGGTGCGAGACAGTGTGTTCAATTCCGTGAAGCGGGAAAAGTATTGCTTTTCAAAGCCTGCAATCAGCAACGGGATCCTGTCCGCTGCAGCAAACTGAAACCCATCTTTTGCAAGGTTAGCGTTACGGAGCTTTCCAGCCCAGTCGTAGACATTACCTAACCATTTGCGGTGCCACTCGCGAATATGCTCAAAACTCAAGGTTGCTGGTGGTTGCTGGCTGATAAATAGCTGCTCATACAACATGAGCAACAGCCCAGATTCCAGCGCATCCATTTCAGCGGCATCGATAATCCCCTGCTTGTTCGCTAGAACTAAATCACCTGAACCGGGCTGATAACGTTCTTCTGCTGAATTAAGCTCATATTTTGACAAGCATTACCTCCGTCCGAACAGGTTCACGACATTGTGTTCCTGCTGTCGTTGATAGGAATTGACCCTGTCTTCCCAAATCTCAAGTGCCCTGCGCTTTTCAGACAGATAATCATAACGGTCATAGTGTTTCGAGCTGACATCATTCAAAGCATGATTCTGGATACGGTCACGGATCTCTTTGCTGATTCCTGCTTCCCCCATCAGAGTCTTGCAGGTGCGGCGCAAATCGCGGGCGGTGAAGACCTTAAACTCAGTGTTAAACGCGCGGAAATACATGATGGACCGCGCCAGGCTATCAGTACGTACTGGCCGTTCACCGTTGGTCGACAGAGGAAAAATATAGGGACTGTTGCTTTCCTTTGTCAGCTCTTTCACCGAGGCTAATTCCTGTAATGCCGATTCAGTCAACGGGATCAGATGCTCACGCTTGTTTTTCGATACATCAGCTATGACCAGTAACGTCTTTTGCTGCCAGTCGATCGCACTCCATTGACTGGCAATCATTTCGAATGGACGCTGACCACCAGCGTATACGCAGAAGCGAATCAGATGTTGCATCAGTGGCCCAACGTTTGTGGCCTGTGCAAACTGCTCCATAACAAAGCGCAGTTCTTCAAGCGTTAGCCATGTATCGCCGACTTTCTCCGCGGCAGATTGTTTTGGTATAACCGAAACAGGGTTAATCTGCAGTCCGAACGTAATGCCTACACTGATGTTCATCGGATCATTATCTGCTTTCAGACCGTAATTAAACGCGGCCATCAGATACGAACGGATACGGTTCGCGTGGACAACTGCATCGCGTTGAATGATGCCAGCCAGAATTTCTTTAACCTGTGAGGACGTGACATCCTTTGCCTTCATTTCGCGAGGAATAATTGAGTAGCACTCTTTCTCCAGCCGTTTCAACACATCTGCCCAGGTACGCTTGTTGTCGAGCTTCATCTTGTTAACGTAGCCATGCACCAGTTCTTCAAACGACCCCTGTGAACGATGTAGCTGCATAATGTGCTGCTCGGCCAGACGTTGTTGCTCAAGCTCTTGCTGCGGCTCTTTGCCCTCAATAAGCCATGCTCCATACTTTTTCGCCAGCTCATTGGCCGTCACCAGTTTCATCTCAGGCCAGATACCCAACTGGATAAACTTCTCTTTCTTGCCTTTATCAACGTAATAGCGAAAGTAAAAAACTTTACTGCCAGAAGGTTGCACTTTTACGCCAAGCCGCCCTGCGCCGCGTTGGCCGCTATTACTCCACTCATAGTAGGACGTGCTTTTAGGCTTAAGCCCGCGTATTGCCGTATCCGTTAAATGCGTTGCCACGTCATCACCTGTTCATTTTCGCTTACCTGACCCAATCAAATTTTGGGTCAGGTAATGGGTCAGGTAACGATATTACTGCCGTGAACATTTAGGAACAAATCAAAACGACAACAAAGCCACAACACCATGATTTAAAGCAATTTAAAGTACAAACCAGAACAAATCAGAAAGTTTGAGAAAACAGGTATTCTATGACTCATAATCGCTTGGTCGCTGGTTCAAGTCCAGCAGGGGCCACCAAATTTTAGTTTAGATTCAAATAATTAAGCCACTCGATTGAGTGGCTTTTTTATTGGTTTTTTATGAGTCGCTAACCGTGGTTCAGCGAAGCCGTTCGGACACGCTCAGAGGCGCCCGGGGTCGCGATCAGGCGCTCCACGGACTCCATCGTCACGAACGTACAGCTGCAGTCCACATTGGTGCACTGGTGATAGCGCTCTTTGGTATTTTCACTTAGATAGCGACTGGTACGCGCATGCGCAGAGTGCTTGCACTTAGGACAATGAAACATGTACCCCTCCACTAAATTCACATTTTGTGAATTAATAATACCCAAAACAAAAACAATAGCAACTACATTACTCACTATCAACAGTAAATTTTTCGTCGCTGACGTTCAGCTCAAGCTTAAGCTGCGTGGTAAACCCGCTATCGTTGAGGGTATGCACCACCTCGCTGATGATCCACGCCTGCTCGTCAATGACGCGTTTAAAACCGTTTACCAGCACGGGCGTTTCAGGGAACAGATCGGCGCGTCCCAGCGCAAGCTGGATGGAAAACCCCACGGTTACCCGCTGAAGCGTGCGCCACTTCGCCTCTGCGGCCCTGAGCGCCTGCTCTTCAGAGGCATAAACCGTGGTGAGCTCAAATACGTTTTCCGCCGATCCCACCAGCCTCTCTTGCGGTTTCTGCTCCTTGCCTTCTGTTCCCGCTACCGGTGCGGCGGCATCCGGGTGCTGCAGTGCTTCTGTCTGCTGCCCTCCGGACTGACGATTAATACTCAATTGAGGATTTTGTTGTTTGGGGTCACGCGTTTGCAGCCATTTGGCCGTTACGCCGGAATAATTTTCACGGTCAGCTATGGAAAAAAGGTGCTTATCTCCATCCCCACGTTCAATCATCATTAAGGAAAGCGGAGTGCCGCTGGCCGTCATGGCCTGGCCCGCTTTCATAAAGATAATCTTCCCGGCTTTGATTGAAACAAATGCTCCATTACGTTCAGCAAGGCGGGAGAGGAACGCCGCGTCTGTCTCCTGAGACTGGTCAATATGAGAGATGGCGATGGATGCAAGCCGCGACGCGACGCTGGCGGTCAACTGGTTACGCTGAGCGATGGTATCGACTATCGCGCCAATCGTCGTGTCATGCCACGACTGTTCGCGCCGCACGTTTAGCTTTCCACGAAAATCTGCGCTGAATCCCTGGATGGTCAGCGTGTCCGGCGCGCCCCGGAAATGAATCGCATCAATCGTAAAGTCCCCTTTCTCCTCGAGCGGAGTTCCCTCCCATCCCAGCCATAAGGAGAGCCTTGCCCCCCGGGCAGGCAAGTCCAGCAGCCCGTCGGAATCATCCAGCAGAATATCCAGCTGATCGGCTTCCAGCCCCCGTTTGTCGGTCATGGTCAGGCTGATAAGACGATGGCTGAAATTTTGCGTGATATCACGATCGTCAAGCTTAAGCATAAAATCAGGGGCGATTTTTCCACCCGCCCGGATATTCATTTCGGCGATCATCCCACCAGCCCTCCAATGCTATTCCGTGCGCTTTCCACCAGCTCTGAGGCCTGCGTTCGCAGGTCGCCAAACGTCGTCATCAGCGATTCGTCCACGCGTTTTAGCGACAGGGTAAACTCAATTTTTCGGGCGGTACCGTCACTGTAAAAATCCGAATGCGTGTGCGTGACTTTCTCAATGACAAACATGCCGTGAATGATGCCGGTACCGTCTATCAACGGCCATGCCCGCCCCTCATTTGCCATCAGCTCAACCGCCTTGAGTGAAAGCCGCCCTCCCGTGAGTTCCGGGTAAAGTAAGCCGGAGAGGCTAAAGGATGTCTCACCTTCGCCAAGGTACTGCCAGGCTTTGGGTTTCCCGATGCGAGCGCTGGATGCCCAGCGGTAGTCTTTTGTGAATATCATTGACTGATACGGTAAGGTACGTCGTTCAAAGACAAACAGACCCAGCACCATTAACATTTTCTCTCTCCTCAACTATACATAAAGCTGGATTGCTGCCGTCTCGCTTTATCCTGTTCAATATTATCTATCGTCTCCCGGATTTGACGCGTCAGATCCGTTCCGGAGGCCGTGCCCCCCTGCAGCGTGATGTTATATTCGCTTTTACTCTGATCGACGTAAGAGCGTCCTCCAGTAGCGATGGTCGGCTGATACTCCAGGCTGCCGCCAGAGATCCCCGCGCCCGGAATATAAGCGCTGCCCGCCGGCGAGGATGCCGCTTCTGCTTTTGCCGCAGCGGCGTCGAGATCGCCCGACTCGTTTTTGATAAGACCGAGCTTCTCCAGCAGCCAGCTGGCCTTGCCGCTCAGGCTGTTAAAGAGATCAAGCGGTGCCATTAACGCATCGCCCAGCGCCTGCCCAAAAATCACGCCAGCGTTTTTACAGCCATCCAGCGTTTCCTGCGTCGCCTTGATCGGCGTGATTAAGTCGGTGAACCATTGCCAGATACCGCCCAGCTTCTCCGAGATAGCCTCAAATACCGCCATCACCGGTGAGAACAGCGTCCCCAGCGGTGCGAAAGCCGTCGAAAGCCCTTCCATCACCCCGCCAAAGAAGGCGCTGATGGGCTCCCAGTATTTAAAAATCAGTAAGGCACCGGCAGCAATCGCCGCGCCAAGGGCAATCACCGGCCAGCTAAGCGCGCCCAGCACCGTCATGATGGCGCCGCCCACCACGCTGAATACAGTTCCCAACATCCCGGCCGCGGTAATAACCATATTGACGCCCGTCAGAACCGGGCCGATGACCGTGCCTACGCCGCCCAGTACGCCAGCAAACGCCTGCGCGCCGACAACGATGCTGGCGAGGGTCTGCGTCAGCTCAGGGTTGGCATTCACCCAAAGGGAGGCCGTGCCAAGCCAGCCGGTTGCGGTTGTTATCAGGTTGCGCAGAGCGCCATCCGCTTTATCAAATGCATCAATCTTCAACCCGTTCCACGCGGCCTGGAATCGGTTGATATCGCCGTCAAGATTATCGGTCTGCGCGGAAGCCGCGAGCGCGGTACTGCCCTTTGCCCCCTGCAACTGCTGGCGTTTTTCATCAAGCGATCCATCACCCGCAGCGGAAGCCAGCGCCCCCGCGGCTTTTATGGCATCCGGAGTCTGAACATGGCGCAACATCGCGCTGAGCGCGTCCCCTGCGGCAGCGCCTTTCATTCCTTTTTCTGCCAGAACGCCCAGCAGCGCGGTTGTCTCTTCAAGCCCCATACCGGCGGCATCCGCAGCGGGCGCAGCGGAGGTGACGGCCGCCACCATCTCAGCGAGGCTGGTATTCGAAGAGGTAAAACCGCGCGTAAGCACATCTGCGATGCGTCCCGCATCCGCATCGGCCAGGCTATACGCGGCCTGCGTGCTGGCGATCATATCGGCCGCTTTAGCCGCGTCGACACTCCCCGCCAGGCTGAGGTTGACCGTTGGCGCGGTGGCCGCAAGCAGCCCATCGGCGTCATAGCCTGAACGAGCCAGTTCGGTTTGTGCCCGGAGGACCGTATCTGCAGGTACTCCGGTCCTGGCACTGACCTCCCGCGCCTGCTGGCGAATGGCCTCAAGCCGGGAGTCCCCCTTCGCCAGGCCAAGGTTTGCCTGAATGGCCGACATCTGCTTTTCAAAGCTGATGCCAGGGGCCATAAACCGGGACGTCTGGTCAAAGCCCGCTTTTGCCATGCCCACGCCCGCATTCGCAAGCTGACGCACCCGCGCGGTAACGCGTTTGCCTGACTCGTAGCGATTCTGAACGGTACTCAGCCGCTCCTGCTGCTGATTGACGCGGGCCAGCGCATCCCGCTGTCGGTTAAGCTGCTGCGTTTTTTCGCTGATGTGACTTTTTAAACGACGTTCATCCGACGAGAGCGTGCGCGTATTCACTCCCGCCTGAGCGAGTTCAGTACGCTGACGCTGTACCGAGTAGCGTAAGCTGTTGTACTCATGCTTCAGGTCGACTGCCGATTTTCGGGCTGCAGTCAGCGCATCAGCCTGCGCCTGGGTGGGGTTTTGCGTGTTTTTAAACTGTACCGCCAGCGCCGCGGCCTGCTGTTTCGCCTGAGCAAGCGACTGCTCCGTCGTGGCGAGCCGGGCATTTGCTTTTCTGAAGCCGTTAATGCGCCCCGCCTGCTCATCGAGCGCCCCCAGCGCCGTCTGCACATCGCGGATATCGCTCGCGAGAGTGAGGCTGGCGTTCTGGAGAGCGTTAAGCGGTCGGGTTGCCCGGTCGACTGCCTTAAGCAGCTCCTGAAGACTGACATTATTACTCATGGTGGTTTCCGCTTCGCTGCAGCGCTTTTTCGCGCCATAAGAGGAGTTCGGTCACGCTAAGGGAGTACAGTTCTGACGGCGGCCAGTGAAAGATCACCGCGATATCCGCCATCAGATCGTCGACCGACACATTTTCGGGAAATTTCAGCGAGCCGAAGCCGGTGACAAAAAACCGATCACCTTACCTGCAAAAGAGAGCAGATCGCAGGCATCCAGGCGCGCAACCTCATGCTCGGTCAGCGCCGGCGAGGTCATTCGCGGCAGCACCTTAATCAGCGCATCCACATCAGATTGCGCCAGCGACGCCAGCGATACGCCGCGCAGGGTCCCAGCATTGGGTTTTGCGACGGTCACTTTTTCGATTTTTTGCTCGCCGCGCTGAACGGGGCTATCAAGCGTGACGATATGTGGGTTTTCACTTTCGTTCATGGCGGTATCGTTGATATTTTCCATTTCGTTACTCTTCTGAAAGTTAACTCACCGGCCGGTAATCCCGGCCGGTTAAAGGGTTACAGGCCGATGGCCTTACGGTGTTCTGCCAGGCGATCGACGCCATCGACTTTGAGCACCATGTTGATGATGTCGATTTCGATGATCTCTTTGCCATCAATGGTCAGCTGGTAGTAAGCGCACTCGGTGGACATCTTGGTAGTGCCGCTCTCGCCCTGCTTGTTTTCACCGCCATCAAACTCTTTATGACGGCCGCGCATGACGATTTCGACGGCGGAGATTTCGCCGGTGTCATCGCGCTGATAAGAGCCGGTAAAGCGCAGCGGCACGCTGTCCGCGCCCGGAGAGGCATACTGTGCCCACAGCGCGGCGTCCGGCAGACCGCCAACGGTCCACTCCAGCGCCAGGGCATCATCGTCCAGGCCGAGGTCGACAGAGACCGAGCCCGGCATACCGCCGCCGCGATACTTCTCCAGCTTGCGGGTCAGCTTCGGTAAGGTCACAGACTCAACAACGCCCATATAGCTCAGGCCATCGTTGAACATATTCAGGTACTTAAGTTTGCGTGGTAACGCCATGCTTCAGCTCCTTAGCTGTTAACCGAATCTGACAGGTCTGCCAGATAGGTGTCGGTGATGCGCTGGCGCAGGGTCAGATTTTCCAGCGGCGGGACGGGGGTGTAGTCGTAATCGATATACAGTTTCCCCGCTTTCAGGGTGGTTGCATCGTTCGACTCAGGGTCATACCAGCAGGAGCCGTCGACGATATAGCCGTTGGTTTTCAGCTCGCGGAACTTGGCGTTAATACCGGAAACGATGTCGCGGATAAGCGTTGGGGTGATGGGTTTATCCATCGCCCACGCGTGCGCTTCCGCCATGGTATCGGCCAGCACCTGTGCGGTACGGGTGTAGTTTTCAAAGACGAATAACGGGTCGTCTGAGCAGGTACGGTTACCCCAGAATTTGAATCCGTCGTTGCGAATCAGCGTGGTGACGCCCGCCTGGTTAAGCAGGTTCGCGTCGGTAGCCTGTTCCTGCAGATCCCAGGAGACAGAGGCGCTTACGCCCGTAACGCCGTTGACGCCAACGTTTGACAGGGTTTTATGCCAGCCGATTGTCTGGTCGATTTTGGCGCGCAGGCCAAGCGCACGGGCGGTAGCCCAGGCCGTTGTCGTTGCGTTCGTGGTGGTATCCCAAGCCAGAAAATCAGGATGGATAACCATCAGCTCGCGCTGGCTGAAGTTTTTGCGGTAGTTGATCGCCTCAGAAATGGTTTTACATCCCCACGCGCTGACATAGCCGAACGCGCGCAGGCTCTGGCACATAGCGGCCAGTGCGGTCGCCACTTCCTGAGAGTCCAGCCCCGGCACGCCGAGAATACGCGGCTTAACGCCGGTTACCGTTTTCGCCGTGAGAAGCGCCTTCAGGCCGGTATATTTACCGTTTTCATCAGTGGTACCGATGATGTTGGAAACGGTCTGCTTGCGCGCCTCTTCCGGGGTTTCAGCGGTGCCTTCGGCCACGCGAACAACCACGACAACCGGTTTGCACTGGTCGGCGATCGCCTGCAGAGAAGCGGACAGCGTCCCCGCCTTGCCGGCTTTCGCAATCGCGTTTTGCACGTTGGTAATGAGCACGGGCTCGTTTAAAGGAAATGTCTTGTCGTCAGCATAGCTGGCCGTACAGACCATGCCGATGATTGCCGTCGAGACGGTGGAAATGGTGCGGGTGCCATCGTTGATTTCGATGACTTCCACGCCGTGGTGAAAATCACTCATCCGTTTAACTCCTTGGTTAGTTGGTGAGTGATATTGTCGCGGCTGGGCTTGCCATGAGCTAACCATCCCTGTCCAGCGGCCACTGGCACAACGATTGTCCGACTATCGTGGCGGGGAATTTTTTATAAAGCGTGGAAATACCTACATCAAAAATTAACGCAACGCGCTGTCGGGATTCCCCGGAAGCAATCAGCCTGCCAGCCTGAGCCCATTCCTCCTGCGTCAATTTAGGGCGTCTGCCACCAATTCGTCCCTGTTCCCGCGCTGCGGCCAGCCCGGCGCACGTCCTCTCGACAATGAGTTCACGCTCCATTTCAGCAAGCGCCCCCATGATATGGAAGAAGAAACGACCCATTGGCGTTGAGGTATCAATGCTATCAGTCAAACTACGGAAATTAATGCTTCGCTGGCGTAGTTCCTCGGTCATTGAAACAAGGTGGCGCATACTGCGCCCGAGCCGATCGAGTTTCCATACAACGAGAGTATCGCCCGCATTAAGTTGTCTGAGGGCTCGGTTGAGTCCCGGTCTGTTTGTCGATTTACCGCTGATTTTATCTTCAAAAATGAGCTCACATCCTGAACGCTGCAGCGCGTCACGCTGTAAGGCGGTGTTTTGTTCATTTGTGGACACGCGTACGTATCCAATAATCATGGTATTTCTCTCCGTCAAAACCGGAAATCATGCCATTTAATGGATAAACACGCATTTTCGAAAACCTTGGTTTGAAAGAAGCGGCTAAAAGGGATGTTGGGACTGGCGCTAACCAGATTCCAGATATGGCATCATTCTCCAGTTCACAGAGTTCGCCGGGCTTTCAAAAGCTACCTTCTGGTTTGATCCTACAGCGGGGCATTGTTAGCGGAGGCTCAAGCTATACGGTTACTTTTCCAGTGAGCTTCCCCATAAGAACACTCATGTTAATGGCAATCCCACATACAACTTCAGCGGCAGGAGCTACCTCAGTAGGCGTAGCAAACTGCTCTGATTTGGGTACATCTCAGTTCTATATCGTTGTTGGGAAAGTTAGCCAGGGTGCAATGATTGAATACGAACGCGCCTGTTACTGGTTCGCTGTTGGTATATAGGAGACAAAATGATTTATTTTTCCAAGTCGTCAAATGGCTTTTTCCTGGACAGCATAAACGACAATATGCCTGCTGATATCGTCGAAATTAACGCTGATTTATACAACGCCCTAATGGCGGGACAGCAAAATGATGGGAAGGTTATCGAATCAGATGATGATGGATATCCAATTCTTGTATCGCTCAAAGTTGACCACATTGCACAGGCAGAGAATCAGCGCGCGCAATTGCTGGCAATGGCTGATAATGTTACGGCAGACTGGCGGGTTGAGTTAATGCTGGGTGATATCAGCAATGAGGATAAAGCAAAATTATCATCATGGATGGACTATAAGAAGGAAGTGAAAGCCGTCGATACGTCGACGGCTCCTGATGTTAGCTAGCCTGTTAAACCGGCGGTGTAGGCCATTTGATATTTGGCGCAGCGTCAGGAACGACCGCCTGCAATTCCTTTATGTAGGTCAGCCAGAGTATAAGGCTGGCCTTATCTTTATCACTGATAATGCCTAACTGTAGTTCGGTCTGCCATATATTGATCGTTGTTTGCGCCTCTGAAAGTAACGCAACTTTTTGTTGCTCCGCCGCTTCCACGTCCGCCGCGTGCTGCGCTTTAGTATCAATCATCCACTCATTACCATTCCACGTGTCATGATATGTCGCAGGTGCCAGCGTGGTAGTGCCGTCAGGGTAATCCCCCGGTGCTGTGATGACAACCGCTTCGCCTGTTTCAGTGCTGTATACCGTTTCACCACGGTGATCAGCCATATATTCCCAGGCTGTAAAATCTGCCTTCCGGCATATGGTAAATCCCTCTTTGTCTTCGCCCGGAGAGTCAATGCATGATTTAGCCGGAATACCGACGCCGACCGGCAAATATTCAACCGATGAGGAAAGATATTCGCGCGTCTCACCATCGTAGTTAAACACAGTTATATCACCGGGCACTGTAGCAATAAGCTCCTTGTTTAATTTTGCCTTCGCCATTATGCGGCCCTCACGATGTAGTTAAATGCGATGTTACGGGGGCGGGCTGAAACATAAGCCCACCAATCGTAGCGTTGCGAGTTTGCCGGACTACCTATCCATTTTTTTCCTTTGATTTTTTCCCATTGTGCTGCGGTCATTACATCGCCGAACGCAGAGGCGGCTGACCCGATTGAGCTGACATCCCCCGTATCATTGTCATCAAAGCCCGAAACAATAGTACCCTCCTGGAATGACAGTAGCCCACGACCAGCATCAATCCCTCGCCCGTCATCCCAGCCACGTATAAACTCACCGCGCAGGTCAGGCAATTTGAGTGCGGGATAGGCAAGTGCCAGCTTTGGGTACTGTGAGGCCGTAAATGCCGCTCCGTTGCACTTAAGCCACCCCGTCGGTGGAGTTGCTGACGGCCACGGAACGGGGACGCCAACCGGCAGAGCTGCCCCTTCTCCCAAACCAAGGTTTTTGAGAACCTCAGCGCTTAACCCCGCATCGGCAATTTCTTTTAACGCATTGGCGATTAAAGGGTACTGTTTATGCGGATTATCAGCAGCAATATGCTTTTTCATCTGATCATCAGCGTAGCCCTTTACCTCAATAACTTTATCGTCAACGTACTGACGCGTTGCCAGCACAACTGATGGATCAATTTTCAGAGAAATTGACGATGTGCTCGACACAATAAGAATCATACGGATGGTCTGCGTGCGGCCACTGCCTTCCTGCAGCTGAGGCTTATATGTCTCCGGGCAGTTAGCCACGGCGATCAGAATGCCGTCGTCGTCGTAGAGACCGATCTCTCGGATCCAGAAACCGCCCTCATTCTCGGGAATAATCTGTTCAGCGATGATCTGGCTGGTATTATTTGGGTCAACAGCGAGCAGGTTCAGCGGCGCAATACGTTTTTGGTTGACGAGCTTCGTCTGCGCCGGGTCTGGGGTTGGCAACGTTCCGTTGGCGTCGCCTACCGCCATTTGCGTCAGGTTGAGTTGCGTACCAAGTGCCGTCGCGTTAGCTAGCCGCGCCGCGCCCTGATTCGTCAGTATGGCAAAATATTTTGCGGTCATGCGTTCACTCTCAGGTTATCAATCAAATGGATGGCCGAGGCCGGGTAATAATCACCACCGACAATAAGTTCCTCAGTGGTATAGGGGTAAACAGCCAGCGCATCGCCGTGATAGCATCCTGCGCCAACATAAAACTCTCCCGTTGAGCTCAGGCTGATAGCCAGCCCGGTCATGTGTCTACTTGCCGGTTTGGCATCCTCAATGAGCCGTTCAAGCTCCTGATACATTTCGTCAGTGATGCCATTATCAAGCACACCGACAACCAGACGGAACGTGCCAGGCTCCTCACCGAGCTGCCACCACTCGCGCACATCAATCAAGAAACCAAGCGGTTCCACCACACGACGCAATGCGCTGATGGTTCCTTTGTGCTGATGGACGAAAAACGAGGACATGATGACGCTGCGTTTGGTGCTCTCCGGCCACGCCTCATCCCAACGGTCTACCGACAGCGCCCATGCCAGGTAGGGAAGTAAATTCACCGGGCACGCTCTGGGATTCCATAAGGTGCGTAGCGGTACCGGCACACGCTCAATTTTCGAGAGCGCAGCGGCAGCGGCGACTTCCAGCGGTGAGGACCCAACGGGTAACAGCCTTTCACTCATCCGAACCCCCGATCGCTATCTGATACGAGGTACAGTTCGAGGCCTGGGACTTACTCAGTACAATGTCAGAGTGGGGAGATTCCAGTTCCACGCGCTGCACACCTTCAACGTGAAGCGCTGCATAGATGGCCGACAGACGAATATCGCGTCCAAGGCGATGCTGTGCGCTGATATAATTCTGCAGCTTCTGCTCCGCTGCTTGCCTGATGGGTTCAGCTTCTGGTCCGGGATAAACGTAGAGCGTTGCGTTTATCTTGTAAGGCACAATTTCTGCTGACTGGACCGTTACACGATCGCCGACCGGGCGGACGGTTTCAGCGTTAAGCGCTTTTTCAACAACCGCCAGTAGTTCAGGACGAGCGGTACCATCACCCTCACGGGATAACACCGAAATCGTCACGTATGCGGGCTGAGGGCTTTCAACCGAAACATCAGCGACCCGCCCGTCGGCACTTCGACCATGATATTCATAGGCTCCAACCGGCCCCGCGACGCTCAATCCTTCAAATGCCTGCTGCGCACGCAGCCGCAGGTCGGCATCAGACTCCATGACGGTAGCCGTCGGCGGAATGGTAGTGTCATCGCCCGGGGTGATGGTCAGGCGTTCGGTATTATTGTTTCCCGCAATAACGTCCAGATCGTGACCGGAAGAATAGGCAAGCGTTACAGCCAGCGCAGCCTCATTAACCCGCTGGCGCCAGATAACTTCCCGGTAGGCATTCTCCTGCAGCAGCTTCACAATCGGCTCGGATTCCAGCGTCAGCGTCCGTGCAATCGCTTCTCGCTCCTCTTCCGGATAGAGGGAGACAAAGGTGGCCTTTCGTTCTGCCAACAGCGTTTCATAATCCACCTCCTCCACGACATCAGGCGCGGCGAGCTGGCTCAGATCAACAATAGCCATAGCGTTTAACTCAGTGAAATGGTGATAGAAAAGGATTGTCCGGATGTCGGGCGCGTGCCGGTGATATCGACATACAACGTCCCGTCGTTTTCCGAACGCTCGAAAGTGATGGCCGTCAGGCTTATTCGCGGCTCCCATTTCTGGATGGCGGAATAACAGGCGGCCATGATTTGCAGACGCAGTGCCGGGCTCTGCGGCCTGTCGATCATCGCCGCCAGCAGCGAGCCGTAATCCCGGCGCATGACCCGCGAGCCAATCGGCGTAACCAGAATGTCGCGCACGCTTTGCCGGATGTGTTCAGCCTCTGAAATACTAAGCCCGGTCTGCCTGTTCATTCCCCTGTAACGCACCGTCATTGTGTCCCCTTAGTCCAGCTTCCGCCGCTTTGCACACTGCCGTGCGCGTGGTTATCCACCTGCACCCCGTTGGAGGTGAATTTGCCGCCGGAATGCTCAATATTTCCGGCCATCACGCCGCCCTTCTGCACTTCAAGAGAGGCGGTAATTAACCTGTTGGTACACACCACTTCAGGCGTATCCAGCGTGATGCGGGACGTTGACGTCACCCTCACCTCCGGCACGGTGGCGGTCAGCGATTCAGAGGCGGTAATGTCGGCCGTTTTAATGCCTGCAACCGTCAGCGCCCCGCGACCAGGTTCGTACTCGATGACCGCCCCGTCAGGAAACGAGACGTGGAACGCATCAGGTGACCCGGACGGCGCAGGATGGTCGTCAGAGAAAATGCCGGGCAGCACAAAGGCGGTATCAAGCTCGCCGCCGATGGCCAGCAGCAGTACCTGTTCCCCCTCGGAAGGGGCCCACCACACGCGCGAACGTCCCGCGCGACAGGTGAGCCAGTTCAGCCAGGTGGTTTTCATCCCGCCGGTCTGGACACGACAAAGCCCTCTGTTGAGGTCAACATCGGTCACAACACCGATACGAATAAGATTGCGGATCGCGCGAGCGATGCCGTTCATGGAAGTTAATGTATTCATGAGAAGAGAATGCCGTTCAGGAGGAACGGCAGCAACGAGACGGGGTTTTCTGCGGGATGATACAACAAGCGTTCCAGACAGCAGGCGCCAGGCGGCCTTCAGCGCGGGGAAATTAGTCCTCCCACTGGCTGACGAGCTCGCCGTTAATATACAACTCTTTCGGACGCGTGACGGGCTCCGGCAACGGCGGCTCGGGGGAATACGTCGCGTGGAGAGCGCCCTGCTCCTGGGAAACAAGAATACGCTCGGTTAATTGCACGCTGATGGTGATATCCATCGTATCGTCATCGTTTAAGACGATCGCGAAGGTATAACCGTTTTTGCGTCCTTCATCGAGGGTAAAAATATCCGGCTGGTTTTCTCGAAGCCAGGACAGCACCGGGACGAAAAATCCCTCGCTGTCGCCGGTGAAGCCGCTGACCTTCGCGCTCAGCGCATACCGCTTTTCAAAGGAGAGCGAGGAGGCCAGTCGGGCGTCAATATTACCGCCTCCGACCGACATCTGCAGGCGCTCCGGGTTGGCATTCAGTTGGGGGATCGCGTCAATTAATGCCTGACGCAGGCTCTTGAGTTTGTGCATCGAGTTTATCCTGACAGTCTTTAATGGTTTCAACCTGCAGCGCGCAGGCGATAAGGGCGTATTCCAGCCTGCGAATATCCGCGCTGAGATCGCCGTTAGTGGCGGGTTCGCTTCCCGGCATCGGGCAGCGGCTCACCTTCGGGCAGGCGTTGTAAACAATGGGCTGCGGAGGCGCAGGCGGTGCGGGTGTGCAACCTGCGGACAGCATCAGGCAGCTGAGCGGTATACCAGCGGCGTAACGCTTCATTTTCATTGAGTAATCTCCCGATAGTCGCTTCCCGTCTTGCTCTCTCCTCGCCCGCAGTGACAAGCTCCTCACGGAGCCTGACCTGGGCGTTTTCATTTGCTCTGGCCATCCGCTGCGACAGGGACAGCTGCTGGTTAAGCGTGGCGAGGGCCGTTTTTTGCTCGCTGGCGACCCGATTGGCCGTAGCTAAGGAACGGGACAGGTTCAGGTTGTCATGACGAAGCCACAGCGCGATGGCCAGCAGCCCGGCCAGCGCCAGCATGAGCGTTCTCATGGCAGCCCCTTCATGCACCAGGCCTTCTCGCGGACGCGACGGTTTTCCAGGCCGGCATTTTTGACGCCGTTAACGTACACCCAGCGGGTAAGCTGCCCGCATGCCTGCAGCCACTGTTTACGTTTGATAAAGGACACCAGCGTCGAACGGCAGGCAGCGCCTGCGCCGACATTAAAGGTAAAACTCACCAGCGCGTCATAGACCCGGGGCGGCATCTCCACCGGCGCACACGCCTTCAGACGCCGCTCAACGTTGAGCACATCAGCGACCAGATTTACCGCAGCCTCACGCTCGGTAATGTCCCGCGTCGGCAAAACGTTTGCCGTGTGGCCAATGCCGGACGTCCATACGCCGGCGCTACACCGGTAGGGTGAGAGGCGACATCCTTCGAGATCGGCAATCAACGCCAATCCTTCCGGGGACGTTTTCAGTAATCGAAAGTCAGGCATCAGCACCGCCAGGGCCAGCACGCCGGCGACGCTGCAACGCTTAATGATTGAGTTCACGAATGCTCTTCTTATCGAGGCCAAGAGACTGGAGATAGCGCCAGGTTTTTCGCTTAAACCAGTAATTCGTTAATGCGGTAAAAATGGCGCACAGACTCCCCACGTACAGCGCGACTTTTTCAGGAGACATCGCCCCGAACCAGGCCAGCGCCACGGCCAGCCAGTAGGCGATAAACGTGGTGATTTTCTCCAGGCTCAGTCCCATAGGTTTATGGATTCTTTTGTGGGGGCGCTATTTACCTCCGGCATCTCTACCGGCGTGCCGTGAGGCAAGATAACGCCTAACTCCGCGAGGCCAGGATTGGCCTTCAGAACGGCTTCAACGACGCCGGCCGTGCGCCCATAAAAGCGGGCGCAAACGGCATCAAGCGTGTCCCCCTGCATTGCATAGATTTTCATCAGACGCTCCCAACATCCGGTTTCCAGGTACTGTAGAGTTTCCCGGGCCAGCAGGCTTTTCGCTATCGCTGAGAGATGGACAATCGCGGGCACAACAGATCGTCCGCGCGCAGCGAAGCGTGGGTCAACGAAAGCGCAAAATCTGAATGAGGGTGTGGCGTTCGGGTAATAACGCTGGGCTAGCGCCAGCTCTCGTCTTCCCAGACTTCCCGGAGGATAGCGTCCAGCGCCTCGCGATCGGCTTCTTTTTCAAGCCCCTGGAGCTCGACCCCCGTCACCGATCCGATTTTCACGTTCACCCGCGATGACGGAAACAGGGAGCGTATTCTGCGGGTCAGTTCGCACTGAAAGGCCTCAACGACGGCATGGCCAATCTGCTGATCTTTATCGAGAGTAATGTTCACCCGAACGTTGCCCTCTTTTTTAATTCGTTCCGGAACAGGCGATGCTGAGAACACAACGGTAAATGCGTTATTCTTGATTAAATTTCCCCGCGCAATCTCAGCAATCAAATTCAGGGCAATCTCACGATCTCTTTCCTGACACGTTCCTTCCGTCGTCAGTCGCGCAATCAGCTCGACTCGTTCAATCATGACCTGCTCGTTCAACTCTCTGTCCACACAACCTCCACCACGAGATACTGTATAAACATACAGTAGCACGTATTCATAAAAAGAGTGAAGCGAAAAATCAGAACCCTTCACGGTATGTACATGATATGGATGGAGATTAGCGGGTTCTCTGAGCGAAGCGATCCGTTAAATACCCAATACGTTCAAGGATTTTCCGCGCCTTTTGCTGGTAAGAACACGGTGCCGGAAATAGCGATCCGTCAGCTGCGCCCCTGCACCATTTATCCTTAAAGCGGCTGATGCCTCCCGCCATCAGATGCAGGGCTTCTGCCCGGCTGATGGTTATCCCTGTAGCGAGCCCTATCTCATCGATCACCTTCTCCGGTACCCCGTTCTGCGGGTCGCTCGCGTAGACGACGGACGCTGTAGCGCCAGGGCGGATGAATTTGATGCGTTCGGTTAACGCCCGCCTCGCACGCCGGTTAAGAGATTGAGAAAGATCGGTCAGCGTACAGTTATTGACAGAACTCCGAGAAGGCGCAGAAGCATCCTCAGGCTCCAGGGCCCGCTTGGGGACAATTTTCCACTGCGTGAGTCGGGTTACAATCGGGCTGCCCGCGCCAACGGCGGAATCGTACACGCCGCGGATGCGGACCGTTTCCTCGCCGTACTGGTTAAACCCGGCGCGCAACTCATAAAGCATGCGCACCTGTAAATCATCGCGACGCACAAACGGCCCGCCCTGCGCAGAGACGTAACCCGCCCAGTCCCCGGCGTCGGCAGCTTCATGGACGGCAGCAAACTCAACGCTCAGACCGCGCGCGGCATCGGTATCCGCCAGACGTCGCAGCTCGCGGTAGACCGTTACCGGCGCGCCGCCGATGAACTGAAACTGGCGAATGTGCCAGCGTCCCGCCCAGGCCGACACGGCGGACGCTGTCTCCTTTAGCAGCCCGCCGCTTTCGTTATCGGTCTCGCCATCGAGCGCATAGCCGTCGATATTCTTTGAGATGTATTTGGCGATATAGCCGGTAGCGCTGCCTTTCTGAGGATCGATCGCGTCCGCGTGAAAGCGCGCCTGTCTGGCGCTTTCGCTCTGCAGCTCAACGGCATCCTCCTGCCGGGCGTAATCCCCGATAATCCGGCGAACGCATTCGACGTCTTCCGGCAGCATAAACATCAGCATGTGCCAGTGGGGCGTACCGTCGTGATGGGGTTCCGCAACGCGGATACCAAAGATACGGCGCCCGTCCCGGTGGAGCTTTGCGCGGATACGCGCCCAGAGACGGGTAAAGTAGATTTGCGTCTCCGCCGGGCTGGCCCCGTTCCACTTCGCGTTGGGGAAGCCTGATTTCAGCGTCGCGTGATACTGCGCGGGCGCGGTTAAGGTATAGAACTCGCCCACGTAGCCCAGCGCCTCACAGATATTTTCAAACCCGCGGATACGGGTCATCAGTTCACAGCGACGTATCGCCGGGTTGGCCACCGAGATGTCGTATTTTTCAATCAGGCTGATGCGGTTGCCCTCTTCATCTTCCAGCTCCATGCCCTTGAGAAATTCGCGCGTGCGGCGCTTCTGCTCGCGCCACTCGGTCACGCAGCGTTTGCTCGCATACGCCGCTCTCCGTTTGCTGACGTTGCCGAGGGCAATCTGCAGATGCTCGCGCCAGGCAGCCGCGACCCGACGCAGGCGCCCGCGCCACCACGCCTCGGAAAACATGCGGATCACCGCCGCGGCAACGTCTTCTTTGTTGAAAAACGTCTTCGACACCCGCTCCCAGTGCGGAGGCGACACGTTGAACTGCCGGGCGATCAGTCCTGCGCGCTGATACCAGACGTACAGCGTCTGGTATTCGCCCATTTCAGCATCGTTAATATTCGCCAGCTCGCCGCGAATAAAGCTGGCGATATCTGCGGCCAGCAGGTCGATGTCCGCGCGGGACATATCCGGAAGGCGGTTATAGCGGGCAACCAGTTCGACCATCCGCGAGGCGAGGTATTGCAGAAGCTGAGTGTCGAAATGGCCGTCGAACACGGCCCTGGAGACCTCGTCGTGCAGGCCTGTGCAGGCATAGCGATCAGAGACCCGCCGCAGGCGAGGTAACATCCTTTTGCAGAAGCGGATCAAAAAGGCGTTAGCCTGCGGGCTGCCCCGATGCTGTTCGAGGGCGTCAACCGTGCGCCAAATTTCGAAGCGTACGCAGTCAGGCTGCTGTGAGAGGGAAATTCTTGCCTGCTGCAGCGCCGCGAAAAGGCGATCGCGGCGCTGCTGTTGGGCATGGGTGAGATAAGGGCTGGCAATGGCCAACCGTGGGGCATTCCACGGATAAGCAAATGACGTAGCCAACTTATCCTCCCCGGACGTGCTTATTTTTCATCTCTGCAATCTCCTGGCAGGTTACGCACAGGGCTACGCCGGGCACCGCTATTCGGCGCGCCTCCGGTATCGGCGCCTCGCAGTTCTCGCAGAGGAAACGCGAAGGCGATACGGGTCGTCTGCGGGCGCGATTAATGTACCGCTCTCTGTCTTCCTGCTCGCGCGCCTGCGCAAGATCGATAAAATCGGCCATCAGTGCAGCTCCTGGGATTCGCGCTCGTAGCGGGCCGCCTCATGGCACAGCAGTTCGGCAACATCTTCTCCGCTCATGCCGGTTTTGTAGATATGGCTCGCCAGGGCCTCCAGACGAAGGGAGACCGCGAGAGCTCGCGCGCATCGTTCCTCTGTTTTTGCCTCTGCCAACAAGCGCTTCAGTTCTTCACTTCCGGTTGGATAAGGGCGGTTTTCACTGTTTCGCATCACGCGTTCTCCTTAAATTCAGGCAACAGGGTGCCCGGCGGGTTTACGCCATTAGGTTTCTGGTTGGGTTAGATCGGCATGGTCAGCCGTTCAGGAAATAAACTCACGACAGCACGAAAATGATTCATGGCGTTAATCAGCGCCCTTTTCTCCTCTGTGGTTAGCTCACCGAGCTCGCACTCATGACGGGCGACGGGCAATCTCGCCAGGAAAAAGAGAGCGGCCAGCGCCCTGCTGTTCTCCTCAAAACAGGGATCGCGCTTATCGCGCATTTCGGCCATAAACCGCGCCAGCTCTTTTCCGCTATCGCTCCCGTATCGGGCGCGAAGTTCAGCGACGTGGTTAAGGCCGCTAAGGCGCGCCCCCACGCTAAGTGGAACCCTTGCACGGGCAGCTTCTATCGCCATATCTCCCCTCGCGTAAATTCACGCATGCTAGTGCGCTGAAATCGGGCAGAGCACGGTTTTTTCCGCCGTTTGATGATTGCGATTTCAGATGCCATGCTGCATGATTCCCATTTTGATAATGTCTGCAATCACTAGCCTCTGTTTGCCAACGTCTGCCGCTGATTGCCCGAATTTGTAATGATACTAATACCCAAATGAGTATTAGTAAACACCCAAAGGAATATATTTTGATTTTAGATTCTCAAGTGAATAATGAAGAGTTACTCGATAGAATCTGTCAGGTATATGGTTTCACGCAGAAAATCCAGCTGGCCCGGCACTTTAATATCGCCGCCAGCTCGCTTCAGAACCGCTACGCGCGCGGCACCGTCTCTTATGACTTTGCGGTTCAGTGCGCGCTGGACACCGGCGCCAGCCTTCGCTGGCTGATGACCGGACAAGGTGCGCAGTTTGAAGGTCACCCCGCGCCGGGCGATCCGGTTTCGGTTTCCAAATTCACACTGAGTGATGGAAGGCTGGAAGAAAATACCACTTTGAGTATTGACTCTGGTTTCTTTAGCAAACCGCTGGCTCGCGGCATCGCCGTTCGGGCGGAGGGAAAGCTGCACTTTATTGAAAAAGAAGCATCGTTAACCGACGGCCTGTGGCTGGTTGAGATTGAAGGTACTGCCAGCATCCGCGACCTCACGCTGCTGCCGGGTAAAAAACTCCACGTGGCGGGCGGCAAGGTTCCGTTTGAGTGCGGTATCGACGAGATAAAAACGGTGGGTCGCGTGGTGGGGATTTACAGCGAGGTTAATTGAGGGTGGGTCGTGAGAATCCTACCGGCGGTTGGATTTGCGAGCACTTACCAGACGGTGCAAAAGGCAAACGTATCAGAAAGAAATTCGTCACCAAAGGCGAAGCGCTGGCGTTTGAACAGTACACCGTCCAAAACCCGTGGCAGGAAGAAAAGGAAGACAGGCGCACTTTAAAAAAGCTGGTTGATTCATGGTATAGCGCTCGTGGCATTACCTTAAAAGATGGCTTAAAACGCCAGTTAGCCATGCACCATGCTTTTGAGTGTATGGGCGAACCACTCGCACGCGATTTCGATGCGCAGGCATTTTCCCGCTACCGAGAAAAACGGTTAAAAGGTGAGTATGCGCGTTCAAACAGGGTTAAAGAAGTGTCGCATTGCACGCTTAATTTTGAGTTGGCCTACTTCCGGGCGGTGTTCAATGAGCTAAAACGCCCTAGAGAATGGAAGGGTGAAAACCCACTGAAATACATGCGCCCATTCCGCACAAAAGAAATGGAAATGGAATGGCTAACTCACGACCAAATATCGCTACTTTTAGGAAAGTGCAAACGGCATGACCACCTTGATTTAGAAACCGTGGCAAGAATCTGTCTCGCCACTGGCACACGGTGGTCTGAGGCCGAGAGACAGAGAAAAAGCCCGCTCGCGAAATACAAAATCACATATACCAACACGAAAGGCAGAAAAAACCGCACTGTTTCTATTAGCAAAGAGCTTGATGACTCTCTACCTGATGATAAAAAAGGTCGGTTGTTTAATGATTGCTATGGCGCGTTCCGGTCTGCGCTGGAAAGAACAGGCATCGAATTACCGGCATGGCAACTTACCCACGTTTTGCGTCACACCTTTGCCAGCCACTTTATGATGAATGGTGGTAATATTTTGGTCTTGCAGCGCGTGCTAGGCCATACCGACATAAAAATGACGATGCGGTATTCACATTTTGCTCCAGATCATTTAGAAGATGCTGTTAGATTAAATCCTATCAACAATATTCAGAGGTAAATATTCATGACTATAAAGCCTAAAGTTCATATTTCTGGAATAACATTTTCTGATGGGCAAACAATCTCTTTCAACGAAAATGAAAAAATAATCATCGTTGGACCAAACAATAGTGGGAAATCTCAAACACTACGAGAGATGATTGATATAAGCTCATCTGATGGAACTGATAGTGGCCAAGTTATCAAGCATTTAGTTCTGCACAAAACAGGTACCAAAGAAGATCTTATACAAATGCTTAAAAGCGGCGGTAGATTTAAAAATGACAACTACTACTATGGTGCTCAATCAATACATCACTCATGGCTTTATTCATGGGATAGTGGCGGAAAACTAACAAACATATCTCCAGTTTTCATGAAAAACATAACCGCTAATGATAGATTGAGTATTTGCAACCAACAAAACAGCATACGTTCAGATGAACCCAAAACACGCCCTCAGCATATATTATACGAAAACAGTCAATTAATGAGCCATATTAGCTCCTTATTCAAAAGAGCATTTAATAAAGACATAATTTTTAATTACCGTGGAGGAAGTGTTTTGCCAATCCATGTTGGTAATCTTCCTCAGGAAAATTTACCGGCAGACAGGGTTAGTGATGAATATGTTGAATTAGCAACTCAAAACCCGTTACTTGACAAACAAGGCGATGGTGTAAAAAGTTATGCTGGGATACTATTTGAGTGTATTGTCCAAAAGCTTGACATCATCATGATTGATGAACCTGAGGCTTTTCTTCACCCTCCACAGATGAGATTGCTTGGCGAAACTTTATCTTCAGAAGTATCAGGTCAACTTTTTGTTGCAACACACAGTAGTGATATTTTAAGGGGCTTCTTAGAAGGCACTAAAGGGAATATTAAGATACTAAGAATTCAACGAGAAGATGACAAAAACGTCGTTCATGAAATAGACAAGAAATCCGTTGAGTTATTATGGTCAAAACCAGTTCTACGATATTCCAATGCCTTAGATTCTCTATTTCATGAGCAAGTTATAATATGCGAAGATGATAGTGATTGTCGTTTATTTAACTTTGTAGCAGATCATTTAAAGAATAACAGCGCTCATATTTACCCAGATACCTGTTATGTCCCCACAGGTGGCAAACATGCTATTCCAGGAATTGTTGAAGCGTTAAGGCCTTCAGGTGTTCCGGTAAAGGCCATTTTTGATTTTGATTTAATATCCGAAAGAAACACACTGTCAAAAACCTTAGATTCTTTTGGGTGTAATGACTCACTTAAAAGTGAAATACTTGAACTATGGAAAAGAATTAACGCTGAGGTAATACAAGATTTCAAACCTATCGCTCCTGATGTATTTAAGAAAAATCTGATGAGTTTCATCGAGTCAACCGCTCCTGATAAACTATCAAAAAGTATAGTAGAAGAACAATTTAAAAATAAAAAGCCATGGAGCAATGTAAAAGCCAATGGGTTTTATGGTTTGCCAAGAGGCAAAATACGTGATGTATACAAAGAACTAAATGAAAAATTAAAGTCATTGGGTATATTTTTAATTCCCGTTGGGGAGGTTGAAAATTTTAGTGCAGAAACAGGATTACATGGTCCGGCTTTTGTTGAAGCATTCCTTTCTTCACGCGATGTATCTGAAACTGATTTGGCCCCATTACGAGAGTTTGTTCATGATGTATACACTAAAAAAATGACCCTACCAGCACTCACACGGCTATGAGTGATAGCACTCGTAGTAATGGCGATGAAGTGGCGGTAGAAATGGCGGATAATGGAATATCATTGGCAAATGGTGGCAATCTATGTCAATGATAAATAAGGTAAACCATTGATTTTCTGTTGTTTCGACAGGAACTCATAATCGCTTGGTCGCTGGTTCAAGTCCAGCAGGGGCGACCAAATTTTAGCTTTGTAATCATATAATTAAGCCACTCCAGCGAGTGGCTTTTTTCTATGTTACTGACAGCGGCCCTTTATCGTCCCCCTACTTCTTAACTGAACCCGTTCCCAATCCAGACCCCAACTGTATGACGCAGAGCAGGACAGGCTTAACTTCGCCTCGACGACCACCTTGTGGGTCAGTTTTATGATTAGCTTTTGTATCGAGTGAAATGCCGGTAAATTTTTTTCGTTGCCAAAATGGCGAGTACGCCCAGGAGAATTGAAGCTAAGCCAAGGAAAACTAGTAAAGAAAGGAGATGACTGAACAAGCCACCAAAGCTTGTGAAATCACTCAATCGTGCAAACTGCTCCGGAGTGAGTACACGAACGACGATCTCTGGAATAGTTAGAAAGAAAATAATTACTACCAGAACATAAATTGTCACTCTACCGCTTTTTTTCATTATCTTCCTTGCCCCCTATGACAATGATGATCAATTATTGACAGGGTCATGTTACAACAAGGGAAATTACAATGGCAGACGGCTATGCAAAAATGAAGCTGCAATCAGAAAGGAATTTAGCTCTGGCGCTTACCAAAGCATTGCGAGAAATCCAAGCCACCAATATGAGCACTATCGAAAATCTGAAGCTTGGTACACAGCGTTTAATCAACTATGGCTCGTGCTTGATACCAGACGATTACTATCGCAATGCCTGTCGCGAGCTAATAAATGAGGACCGCCGTCTAACATTAGCACTTGCTGAAATCTATAATCGAAACGATGTTGCTCTTGATATGGTTGAGATTTACTTTCGGAAAACTCTTAAACGACTTGGAGAGCAAAAGAGTAGCAATCTCGCTGTCTTTCTTAAAAAGGAACTAGGCGATAAGGCTTATGAGTACGCCGAAAAATCCAGCAAACTAGCGCTGTCCTTAACTATTGCAAAGCTCATAATCAGTAGTGGTGATTTTCATCAGTCGCATATCAGAATGGTCAATTCATTATCATCAATGTACGTTAACGGCGCCATAATCTATTCGAAAGCGCAGGTGGCTGCATTAGCGGCTAATAAGCTCAAATTTCAGGATTCAGCATATTATCAGGCCTTGTACCAACAGAATCTTGAGATGCTTTACTTTCTTATTGAACCACAAATGACAAAAATAATTTATCAAGTTGAATCAGGTGGGAACAATGAGGAAATAATCGGCGATGCTTTATATGAGTTATTAAAAAGATGAAACGAGCAATATTATGGTTTCTGCAGTCTTATATTTATTACATCCCTATAGCACTCATCGTTGCTGGTGCTTATATATTCGCGCGTTTCCTGCCTGACTATTTTGGTTTTCTTACTTTTGCATGGATCATCATTGTTACCTATTTTTATGTAAAACATAATCGTTGGTTCTGATGGGAGCAGGGAAATCAACAGCCCTGACGCGCGCAAAAAAAGCCAACCCCGTACTCTCCAGGTGTTGGCCCTATCTTAAAGCTGCGACAATCTCACCATGTTAAAACACGTACGCATGTCCAGCAAAAATTCGTTAGAAACGATATGTGCCTTCAATCTATATACAGATGCTCAACCGGCGTGTAGCTACGCCTGCATCTAACGCGAAGTCAGATAATTTTACGCGAGCCGTATTCACGGCCAGGATTGTCCTGCCTGCTGCCTGAGTATTCCTTCTCTTACCCCCACACTGCCCGCCCCCCCGGAAAGGAACTAGAATCCCTCTGGTATCCATCTCTCTGGCCCACTGCCTAATCTACAGATATTTTACCGAATCGTAATGCCTTTACTTGCGTATTTAGCGTAGGGATCCGCCTTGCTTCAGAGATTATTTCCTTATATTTCAATGAATTATATTTAACTTCAAAAAGCAACTCTCTTATTCTTCTGTTAAGCGCCCATCTTCACACTCTGTAAATTCTAAAGAAATCCCCCATCGCGCCGATCATCATCCGTGTGTATTATTTCCTGTAGCTTTTACAACAACTAACCTTAACTCAAATACTTAAGCGCCAAAGCGAAAGGCATCATGAGCACACCGATCAAACGGCTAGAAATCATTAAAAATGCCATTGAACTGGAAGATGACGACATCATCCAGAGCCAGCTGACACGCCTGAAAAATGAAGCGTTTGACGATGAGCTACAGGCAATCGTCGTGGCGCTTGAGGAGAAGAACTACACCTCTGCGATGGCGGCCATTACCGCCTGGCTGCAGGGTCAGTGCGCCGTAACCCAATGGCGCGATCCGCAGGTGGCCGCCAGCAAGCTGGAGCTGAAGGCGCTGGAAGAGCGTCTGCGCGATCTGATTGACCGCCGCAACGCCCGGGTGCAACAGCTTGATGAGTTCAACGATCTCTATTTTTCTCGCCTCGGACCACTGATGCAGCAGATCCTCGCCCTGCGTAAAACGCTGGCCGAGCTCAACCTGCGTCGTCAGCAGGCGGAAGCGCGTCGTCGCGAGGAAGATTACCGTCGCTGCCAGCGCTATATGGCGCAGGCGGTAGAGGTGCTGACGACGCTCACCCAGAGCTGGCGCGATCTCCCGGCCGACTCCGTGCAGGCAGCCGAGGCGCGTAAACATCTGGAGCAGCAAAGCAATCTCATCGCCAACCTGCTGGCCGAAGCGCTGGAGCTGGAGAGCGGCTTAACGCGCGAAGAGGAGCCTGCGCGTCAGGCGCGCGACGACGCTAATGAAGAGTACGAGAAATATCGCGAGCAGCATCACGATGCCGAAGTGCGGCTGCGCAAGGGTAAGGACCTTTCGGAAGAGGATCGGAACGAGCTGAAGCGCCTCTGGCGGCAGGCGAGCAAGCTCTGCCACCCGGATCTGGTGGCGGATGACCTGAAAGAGGAAGCCAACGCGATGATGGTCCAGCTCAACCAGGCGAAGCAGCGTGGCGACGTTAAAACCATTCGCTCACTGGTGGCCCGCCTGCAGCAGGGCTTTGAGCCATTGATGGCAAGCGACAGGCTGAACGATCTGGAACGTATCCGCAAAAAAATGGCGCAGGTTCGCGAGCAAATCGACATTTTAGTGAACGAGCTGGCAGAGCTGGAGAAAGAGGAGTCCTGGCTTCTGGTCTCGTCGCTCAACAATATGGAAGCGTACTTCGCTCAGCAGGAGAAAGCCCTTCACGAGGTCCGCGCCTCGCTCGAACATCAGGTGAGCGAAGCGCAGCTGGATTCCGCCGCCTGATTATTTGGCGTGCCAGTATGCGCTGGCACGCACCAGCTGTGGGTCAATCGCGTCGGTTTCAAACTGACGGCTGAGCGTCTTCACCACCTTCCCTTCCCCGGTCAGCCAGATGAAGTAATCTTCCCCTGGGACGGTCAGCGCCGTCAGATGGTCCGCTACCGCCTGCTCGCTGTGGCCCACCACCCAGGTGATGTCGAATTCACTCAGGTGCGCCAGATACGCCTTATAAGAGTCGTCTCCGACCGTCACAACCGCATGAATTTCCGGGCGAACCGGCAGTTTAGCAATGCTCTCTAAGCGTCGACGCAGCGCGGGCATACCGGACTCGTCGCACACGTACAGCTGCCAGGCGTAATCCTCAGGCACCACCAGCGAACCGCGCGGGCCGCCGATGGTCAGGCTGTCCCCCGCTTTCGCCTCGACCGCCCAGCAGCTGGCAACGCCGCCATCATGAATGAAGAAATCGAGTACCAGCTCATGATTTTCCTCATCGTACAGAGGCGTATAGTCGCGCGCCTGAGGACGTACGCCATCGCCCCAGTCGATGCCTTCATCGGTGACCACCGGCGGCGTAAACGTCGTCCCGGGTGCCGGGAAAAAGACTTTGGTATGGTCGTCGAAACCGCGGGAGCTAAAGCCCTCCAGCGCCTCGCCGCCTAAAACAATGCGCTGGAAACCCGCGCTGGCGCGCTCGACGCGGAGCACCGTCAGCTCGCGAAAGCGCAGGTCATTACGAACACGCTGTGGATAACGCGTAGATGCCATTTTTAGCCCCTTCTCTGATAAATACGATATATCTAAATCAATTTTCAAATGATAATGATTACTAATAAGGAAAAATGCAAGATCTTTTAGATTGCATCTGAATATATCTTAGATATAGTTTAGATATATCAAATTGAGAGGGCTACTATGCGACACGAACACGAGGGCGGCGGGCGTCGACCACGCTTTTTCGGCCACGGCGATCTGAGGCTGGTGATTCTGGATATCCTGACCCGCAGCGCGAGCCACGGCTACGAGCTGATCAAAGAGATCGAGAATCTGACTCAGGGGAATTACACCCCGAGCCCCGGAGTGATCTACCCGACCCTGGATTATCTTCAGGATCAGTCGTTTATCACCATTACGGAAGAAGAGAACGGTCGTAAGACGATTAGGATTACCGCTGAAGGACAACGCTGGCTGGACGAGAACCGGGAGCAGCTGGAACAGATACAGGCACGTATTAAAGCGCGTTCCGTCGGTTTTCAGCTGCGCAAAAACCCGCAGATGAAGCGGGCGCTGGATAACTTCAAAGCGGTGTTAGACCTGAAGGTGAATCAGGGAGAGCTCAGCGACGCGCAGCTCAAGCAGATTATCGGCGTGATTGACCGCGCGGCGCTCGAGATCTCCCAGCTGGATTAAGCCGGAGCGTGCTCGGTCACGCGGAAGACGCGTACCAGCTCTTTCAGGTGCATCGCCTGTTCGTTAAGGGATGCTGCTGCAGCCACAGACTCCTCGACCAGCGCGGAGTTCTGCTGGGTGGTAGCATCAATCAGGCCAATCGCGCTGTTAATCTGCGAGATACCTTCCGTCTGCTCGTGGCTTGCCTGGCGGATTTCGCGCAGGATCACGTCCATCTCCTCCACGTTACCGACCATCCCGTTAATCAGCCCACTCGCTTTTTCAACCAGGTTCATCCCGTCCTGGGTCTGGCTGGTAGAGCTCTCAATCAGCTCGCGGATTTCGCTGGCAGACGACGCGCTCTTCTGGGCAAGCTGGCGAACTTCACCCGCCACCACCGCAAAGCCGCGACCGTGCTCGCCGGCGCGTGCAGCTTCCACCGCCGCGTTCAGCGCCAGAATATTGGTCTGGAAAGCAATGGCGTCGATCAGGTCGATAATGTCGGACATCCGGTTCGACGTCTCGTTAATCAGGCGCATTTTGCTGGTCACCTGCTTCATCATCTCGCCGTTGTTTTTAACCACCGTGGCGGCATCCGCCGAGAGGTTGGTCGCTTCCCCGGTATGCGAGGCGGTATTTTTCACCGTCGCGGTGATCTGCTCCATCGAGGCGGCGGTCTGTTCTACAGAACTTGCCTGCTCTTCCGTGCGCGCGGCCAGATCCTGGTTCCCGGCGACAATCTGCGCGGCTGCGCTGGAGATATTCTCCGAGCCGGTTTGCACCTGCTGCACGATGTCCAGCAGCCGCGTTTTCATCTCCATCAGCGCATGCAGCAGCAGACCCGTTTCGTCTTTACCGTGTGGCGTGATGCTGCCCGTCAGATCGCCCTCAGAAATGGCTTTTGCAAAATGCACCGCCTCGCCGAGCGGACGAGTGATAGCGCGCACGATAAACCAGCCAATCATGCTGCCTGCCGCTACGCTAAAGAGCGTGAGCAGGATTAGCAGCAGACGGTTAGACCTGAAATCCCCTTCCACCTGCGCGCCAGCGCTTTGCATCTCGCTGTTTTGAATGGTAATCAGCTCCTTCACCTTCGCTTTATAAGCCTGCTGCACGGCGAGGGTGGTGGTGGTCATCTCCTGAATAGCACCCGCACGATTGTTGTTCTGCACCGCCTGCAAAATGCGGTAGCGCGAGTCCAGATACTGCTGGCGCACGCTGCGGATTTCCGCCAGCACCTGCTGAGACTTTTGATCCTGCAACGCGTTGTTCAGCTCGCCCAGGATCACCGTAATGTGCTCGCTGATCTCTTTCAGGCGCTGCTGAGATTGCCCCGTGTAAGTGCCCTGCTCGTCCAGCAGCATCAGCTGTTGAGTGCTAATAAATTCCTGGAAGTTATCGATTAACTGGTTCGCTTTTACCGTGGTCGGATAATCACTGGTAATAATCGATTGCATCCCGTTATTAGCCCGGTTCAGGCTCATCAGAGACAGGTTCGCGCTGATGGCCATCAGGACAATAAAGAACCCAAACGCCAGAAATAATTTCGTGCCGATCTTTACGTCATGTAAGAACATATTTTCTCCATCGATGTGATTATTTCTCAGACGATCGCTGTTATCGGTAACGATTCCGCTAACTTTATGAGTTTGATCGTTTTTTTATTTCATAACCGTCGCAATGGATAGGTAGAGGCTATTAATATTGCTCCATCGATCGTTACCAGACCACCAGAGGGGTATTTTTCAAAATAGCGTTCTGTATAACTGACTTAGGCAGGAATAAATAACTGAGGCACTTTCTTTAGTTATTTAATATTAAATTAACAATAAACCACATTAATAGTCACAACCAGAAAAATAAAAAGCCGCTTATTCCTTACGGAATAAGCGGCTTTTTTGGAACATTACTGGCTCAATGAAGTACAGTCACCGCATCCTTGAGGCGTCCGGCGCGGTGCTTCACCATAGCAGAAATGTGCGCGCTCTCCTCGACCAGGTCGGCGTTTTTCTGCGTGATGCTGTCGAGTTCAGCCACCGCGCGGGTCAGCTCTGACAGCCCGGTTGCCTGCTCGGAGGTCGCGTGGCTGATCTGGGCGATAAGCTGCGTCACGTTTTTCACCTGTACAACGATATCATCCATCGTGCGGCCTGCGGCATGCACCTGCTCAGAGCCGGACTGCACCTTGCTGGCGCTGGCATCAATGAGTTTACGAATATCATTGGCGGCGCTGGCGCTGCGGCTGGCGAGATGGCGCACTTCGCCTGCGACCACGGCAAAACCTTTTCCCTGCTCTCCTGCCCTTGCCGCTTCAACCGCCGCGTTCAGCGCCAGAATATTGGTCTGGAAAGCGATGTCGTTAATCAGGGAGGTAATCGAGCCAATCCGCTGCGTGCTGTCGGCAATGTCATCCATGGTTTTGACGACGGTCTGCATCGCATTGCCCCCTTTCGTCGCCGCGCTGCTCGCGGCCACGGAGAGTTTGTCCACCTCGGCGGCGGTTTCAGAGTTACTCTGAACGGAAGCGGCCATCTGGTTCATTGTCGCGACGGTCTGCTGCACGTTCGCCACGGTCTGACGCGTGCGATCGTTCAGGTCTTCATTTCCCTGCGCCAGCCTGTCGCTGCCGTCACGGACGCTTACCACCTGGCTAGACACGTCATTAATCAACCAGCGGCACATCAGGCCCAGTTGCCCGACCGCGCGCAGCGTCAGCCCGAGCTCGTCGCTGCGGTTCAGATGCTGCACGCTATTGCGCTCGCCGGTTGCGACCTTCAGGGCCTGTCGCGCCACATTCTCGATAGGGCGGACAATCTGTTGCTCAAACAGCAATGTCCCCAGCAGCATCACCACCGCGGCAGCAACCAGCGGCATCCACCCGGCGGAGGTCGCGACCAGCGTGGCGGCGAGCAGGGCAAAAAGCACCGCCATCACGCTGCGCACGCGCCAGCGCAGCGGCATCGCCGGCAGTTTGCCCAGCCAGCCTTTTCCAACCACCAGCCCTTTATGAATACGTTTTTTACAGCGCCCGTCGTTCAGCGCCCGGTAGAGCGGCTCTACGGCGGCAATCTCTTCCGCGGTGGCTTTGGTGCGAATGGACATATAGCCCGTGACCTGCCCGTGGCGCACCATCGGCACCGCATTCGCACGCACCCAGTAGTGGTCGCCGTTTTTGCGCCGGTTTTTGACAATCCCGCTCCACGGCTCGCCCTGCTGCAGCGTGTACCACATATCGGCAAACGCGGCTTTTGGCATATCGGGGTGACGAACCATATTGTGCGGCTGGCCCGTCAGCTCATCGAGCTGGTAGCCGCTCACCTGCACAAAGGTGTCGTTGGCGTGCGTGATGTAGCTGTGGACGTCTGTGGTAGACATTAAGGTGGTGTCATCGTCCAGAGGATATTCATTCTGGGTGACATAGGTTGGAGAGGACATCGTGGGCATCCCTTGCAGGTTATTTGAATGTTAATTTTGTGGGTCAATGTTTTTTCGGCGGTAAACAATTTATCTTTAGTTGTTAAACTTGATGAAGATCGCAGATTTGACTTAAACCATACTTTTTGTACGATTTTATAATTCATTGATTTCAAATACTTTCGTAAAGAAATTACCTATAAAGCATGACCAGTTAACGCCCACTTAAGTTGCAGCGAATGCACTTCTTTAGTGCAGATGCGCTTTTCCGCCTACATTTATCCTTTCTGTCCTGTACGGCTAAATCCCGTTTAGGTTGCTCCGGCATGATTAAATATTGTGCAACATTAATTTAACCTGGCGTTTATCCCGATTTTCGTTAAGTCATCTGAAGTGGCGTAATCCCTGCAATACTTAAACCAGTATCATGTGATACGCGATCCCCGGGAGCACATTTTGAACAGGTTACCTTCCAGCGCCTCGGCTCTTGCCTGTACCGCGCACGCACTGAATCTCATTGAGAAGCGAACGCTCGATCATGAGGAGATGAAACAACTTAACCGAGAGGTCATCGATTACTTTAAAGAGCACGTCAATCCAGGGTTTCTTGAGTATCGCAAATCTGTTACCGCCGGCGGGGATTACGGAGCCGTAGAGTGGCAAGCGGGGAGTCTTAACACGCTTGTCGACACCCAGGGACAGGAGTTTATCGATTGCCTGGGTGGTTTTGGTATCTTCAACGTGGGGCACCGTAATCCAGTTGTGGTTTCCGCCGTACAGAATCAACTTGCGAAACAACCTCTCCATAGCCAGGAACTGCTCGACCCGCTTCGCGCCATGCTCGCGAAAACGCTGGCGGCCTTAACGCCCGGCAAACTGAAATACAGCTTCTTTAGCAACAGCGGCACGGAATCGGTCGAAGCGGCGATAAAACTCGCCAAAGCGTACCAGTCGCTGCGCGGGAAATTCACCTTTATCGCCACCAGCGGCGCGTTCCACGGTAAATCTCTGGGCGCACTGTCTGCTACCGCCAAATCCACCTTCCGCAAACCGTTTATGCCGCTGCTGCCGGGCTTCCGCCACGTGCCGTTCGGCGACATTAACGCCATGCGCACCGTGCTGAGTGAATGCCGTAAAACCGGCGATGACGTGGCGGCGGTGATCCTCGAGCCGATTCAGGGTGAAGGCGGCGTGATCCTCCCTCCGCAGGGCTATCTGCCTGCCGTGCGTCAGCTGTGCGATGAGTTTGGCGCGCTGCTGATCCTCGACGAAGTCCAGACCGGGATGGGGCGCACCGGCAAAATGTTTGCCTGCGAGCACGAGAACGTGCAGCCGGACATCCTGTGCCTGGCGAAGGCGCTCGGCGGCGGCGTGATGCCGATTGGCGCGACGGTGGCTACCGAAGAGGTGTTCTCGGTGCTGTTCGACAACCCGTTCCTGCATACCACCACCTTTGGCGGTAACCCGCTGGCCTGTGCGGCCGCGCTGGCAACCATCAACGTGCTGCTGGAGCAAAACCTGCCCGCGCAGGCGGAGCAGAAAGGCGACATGCTGCTGGACGGCTTCCGTCAGCTAGGCCGGGAGTATCCGGACCTGGTGCAGGATGCGCGTGGGAAAGGGATGCTGATGGCAATTGAGTTTGTCGATAACGAAACCGGCTACAGCTTCGCGAGCGAGATGTTCCGCCAGCGGGTGCTGGTGGCCGGGACGCTCAACAACTCGAAAACCATCCGCATTGAACCTCCGCTGACGCTGACGATTGAGCAGTGCGAGCAGGTGCTCAAAGCGGCGCGTAAAGCGCTGGCAGCGCTGCGGGTGAGCGTGGAAGAGGCGTAATTCCTCGCGGTCATGAAAAACGCCGGGTGGCGCTAACGCTTACCCGGCCTACATAATCAACACAATCTCTTACCCGTACAGCTACTCCGGCAACAACCCAACAAAACTGCGTTTCTTACGCGGCTCCGACATCAGCTCTTCAAGCCTATCCACGCACGCCAGGTAGTGCGGGGTTTGCTTATGCGCCAGCACCGCCTCCTCGTCTTTATAGGCCTCGTAGATAAAGAACCGGGTTTTCACCCGCGGGTCCTGCAATACGTCAAAGCGCAGGTTTCCCGGCTCCTTGATTGCCCCCTCGTGGTTGGCGCGAAACACCTCCAGAAACTCGTCCACCCGCTCGGGCTTGATGTTGATCTCCACCAGCGTCACGTTCATTTTGCTTCTCCCTGTTTCTCTTCCTGCCAGAACTGAAACGCGTCACGGGCATTCCAGTTCTCGTGAACCACTTTCTTCACCGCCTTCAGCATGGCGAGCGGCGCGCTGGACTGGAAGATGTTGCGCCCCATGTCCACGCCGGACGCCCCCTGGTCGATCGCCCGCCAGCACATCTCCAGCGCCTCGTGCTCCGGCAGCTTTTTGCCCCCGGCGATCACAATCGGCACCGGGCAGCTGGTGGTCACTTTTTCAAAGCCCTCGTCCACGTAGTAGGTTTTGACGAACTGCGCCCCCATCTCGGCGGCAATGCGGCTGGCCAGCGAGAAATAGCGAGCGTCGCGCGCCATCTCCTTGCCGACGCCCGTCACCGCCAGCGTCGGCATGCCGTAGCGCGCGCCCGCGTCCACCAGCTTGATGATGTTGTTGATCGACTGATGCTCAAATTCGCTGCCGATATACACCTGCGCCGCCACCGCGCAGACGTTCAGGCGCAGCGCGTCCTCCATCGCCACCGCCACGCACTCGTTCGACAGCTCGCCCAGAATCGAGTTACCGCCCGAGGCGCGCAGCACCACCGGTTTGTTGGTGGCGGCTGGCACCTGGCTTCTCAGGATACCGCGCGTGCACATCAGCACGTCGGTTTCGCCAAACAGCGGCGCGATGGAGAGATCGATACGCTCAAGGCCGGTGGTCGGCCCCTGAAAGTAACCGTGGTCAAAGGCCAGCATCACCGTGCGGTTGCTCTGCGGGTTGAAGATGCGCGAAAGCCTGGACTGCATGCCCCAGTCCAGCGAGCCGCAGCCCTTCAGGGTGTAAGGCACATTCTGCTGCGGCGTGCCGATGCCAAAATCCTTGCCGTCTTTGATGTCGTCTAAATCAGCCATTTGCTCCCCCGTCAGAAATCGTATTTGCTGATGTTCTCTTTGGTGAACACCACCCGCTCCGGCAGCAGCACGATGCCGTTGCCTTTCGCCTCATACTGGTAGCCCTGCACGCTGTTCGGCTCGACCTTCAGCGCGCCGATATTTTTGACGTCCACGCTGTCGCCGACGTTAAGATCGCCTTTTTTCAGCAGGCGATCGGCGACATTGACCGCAATTTTGCCCTGTTGCACCACATCCCACAGGCCGAAGGCTTTTACCGTGCCGCGCTCAACGTACGGGCGCATCACGTTCGGTGTGCTGAAGCCGACAATCGCCACCCCTTCGCGCTTCAGATTTTCCGCCGCCTGCGCCGCAGCCGGCAGCGCGTTGGCGTCCGGGGCGATGATCGCATCCAGATCCGGATACGCTTTTAAGATCCCTTCGGCGGTTTGCAGGGATTTGGTGGCATCGTTATAGCCAAATTGGGTCGTCACGACCTGCCACTGAGGGTGGTCTTTCTCGATTTTGGCCTTCGCCTCTTTCACCCACTGGTTCTGGTCGGTTACGGTCGGGCTTGAGTAGAAGAACGCCACTTTGGCATTGGGTTTGGTTACCTGTTTGCCCGCCATCTCCACCAGCAGGCCGCCCAGCTGTTCCGGCGTCCCTTGGTTGATATAGATGCTGCGGCACTCCGGTTTGGTGTCGGAATCCCAGGTCAGGACCTTGACGCCGCGCTGCATCGCGCGCTTGAGCGCCGGGCAGAGGCCGTCCGGCGACACGGCGGAGACGATAATGGCGTTATAGCCCTGGTTGACGAAGTTATTGATGAGCTGCACCTGGCCAGAGACGCTCGGCTCGGTCGGGCCGTCGTAGGTCACGTCCACGCCGAGGTCTTTCCCCGCCTCTTTCGCGCCGTTGCCGCCGCTGGTGAAGAAGCCCACGCCCACCAGCTTCGGGATAAAGGCAATGCGGTCCGCCGCCTGCGCCGAAGCGAAGCTGAGGGCCATTGCCAGGAAGAACAGTTTTGTTTTCATCTTACGCTCCGGATAGTTTTCTAAAGAGAGATCGCACCCATTCGCGGTGCAGACTCAGCGAACGCCCCATCACCACCACAACCAGCAGCGCCCCTGACAGCGCGCTCGACACCTGGTTGGGGATGCCGACCATCTGTAAACCCTGCTGCAGGTAGCCCACCAGCAGTGCCGCCAGCGCGGTACCCACAACCGAACCTGAACCGCCGTAGATATTCGCCCCGCCAAGCACGGCGGCGGTGAGCGCAGGCATCAGCAGATCGCGGCCCAAATCCGAACGCGCCGAGCCGAAGTAGGAGACCATCACCAGCGCAGCAATGGCCGAGGCCACGCCCACCAGGCCGTACAGCGCGTAGGGCATGCCGTTCACCGACAGCGCCGCATAGCGCGCCGCGCGAGGATTCTGGCCGATTAAAAACAGATGACGGCCAAAGCGCCCGCGGTGGGTAATCAGCCAGAAGAAGACGGTAATCACCGCGAACAGCACCAGCGGGATCGGCAGACCCAGCACCGTGAGGTTAGCGAACGCCGTGAAGCTGTCCGGGAAGCCGCCGATGCCCTCGTAGCCCGTCGCCCCGGCCATGCCGGAGAGCAACAGCGCGCCGCCGCCGTAGAGGTAGAGCGTGCCGAGGGTGATAACCAAAGGACTGATGCCGGTGTAGTGGATCAGCGCGGCATTAAATAATCCGCACAGCAGGCCGAGCAGCAGCGTCAGCGGAATAGCGACCGCCATCGGCCACCCGGACTGCATCATCACGCCCAGCGCGATGGCGCACAGGCCGATGGTTGAGCCGAGGGAGATGTCGATCCCGCCGCTGATGATCACAAGCGTGAGCGGCAGCGCTACGATGCCGATGCAGATAAAATCGCTGGTGCTGAACAGCAGCATGTTGATGTCGAGCATGCGCGGGTTGATGGCGCCAAAGAGCAGGATCTCCAGCACCAGCAAAATCAGCAGCGCGCTTTCCCAGTTAAGCCTCATTTACGCCACCTCTTTTTTGCGTTTGGGAAACGGGGTGACGTGCTTTCCCCCTCTGTTACCCGGCTGGAAGCGACCGTACTTCAGCGCCCGCTGATGGCGCGCCAGCGCCTGACGCAGACGTCCGTCGAGCACCAGCACGCCCAGCAGCACCAGCCCGGCGATAAAGTCGTTCCACCACGCCGGGAGCCTGAACAGCACCAGCACGGTATCGATTTGGGTCAGGAAGAAGGCGCCCAGCAGCGCGCCAATCAGCGTGCCGGTGCCGCCCAGCAGCGAAATACCGCCGAGCACGCAGGCGGCGATGGCCTTCATCTCCAGCCCGCTGCCGGTCTGGTTGGGCACAAAGCCAATCTGCGCGGCAAAGACGATCCCGGCGCAGGCCGCCAGCATGCCGTTCAGGGTAAAGGCGAGCATCCGCGTGCGGTTCACCGCCACGCCCAGCTGGCGCGCGGCGGCGAGGTTATCCCCCACCGCGTAGAAATCACGCCCGAACGCGGTGCGCGAGAGCGTCCACGCGCCGGTGACCGCGATAATCAACACCAGCATGCCGAGCGGCGAAATGCCGATGGCGGCAGGCTCAGAGAGGGATTTCAGCCCCGGCGGCAGCCCCTCAATCCACTTTCCGCCCGTCCAGAGCAGCATCGCGCCGCGGTACAACCCCAGCGTGCCGAGGGTGGCGACAATCGCCGGGATGCGCAGCCCCACCACCAGAAAACCGTTGAACGCACCGGCCAGCGCGCCAATAGACAGCGCGAAGAGAATGGAAACGGGCAGGCTGTAGCCGCTGTTCAGCGCCACGCCGACGGCAATGGCGGACAGCCCGACGGTTGAGCCGACGGACACGTCGATATTGCGGGTCAGCATTACCAGCGCCGCGCCGATGGCCAGCAGGATCAGGATCTGCGAGCTGGCGAAGATCATCCCCAGCGTCTGCAGGCTGAAGTAGGACGGGTTCAGGGCGACCAGCACGGCGAACAGCGCCAGAATGGCGAGAAACGCGCTCAGCTCGCGGTTTTTGAGTAAGGTCTTCATGATTGGCCTCCAAACGCCAGCGCCATCATTTTGTCGAGGCTGACGGCGTGGCGCGGCAGCTCGCCGCTGAGCACGCCCTGATGCATCACCAGCACGCGGTCCGCAAGGCCCGGGAACTCGTCAAGATCGCTTGAGATCATCAGCACCGCCACGTTCTGCGCCGCCACGCTTTTTATCAGCTGGTAGATGTCGGCGCGCGCCGAGACGTCCACCCCGCGCGTGGGTTCATCGACAATCAGCAGCAGCGGATTGGCCTCCAGGCAGCGCGCCAGCAGCACCTTCTGCTGGTTGCCGCCGGAGAGCGTGCGCACGGTTTGATCCGCATGGTTGAGCTTGATCCCCAGCGCCCGGTGGTAGCGCTCCACCACCGCAGACTCCCGCTTGCGTTGCTGCCAGAGAGACGGCTCGTTCAGCGCCACGGTATTCCAGCGGATCGGCGCGTCGAGGAACAGGCCGGACACCTGCCTGTCCTCCGGCAGATAGACCAGCCCTTTTTCCAGGCGTGAACTTACCGGATCGCCGGTGATCTCCTGGTTTTCCAGCCAGATGCGGCCCCCGCGTACCGGCCGCAGGCCGTAGAGCGTTTCCGCAAACTCGGTGCGCCCGGATCCCACCAGCCCGGCCAGGCCGACGATTTCCCCGGCGTAGATCTCAAGGCTGAGATCGATAAACCCTTCCCCGGTAAGATCCTCCACCCGTAGCACCGGGAAATCCTGCGGCTGCGTGCGGCGGTTGCCCGGCAGCGCCAGCCACAGCTTTTGCGTATCGCTGAGGGATTTCTCCCTGCTCACTGGCGTCATGGCGGCGATCAGGGCGCTGTCGTCAAACTGCGCG
This sequence comes from Enterobacter sp. UCD-UG_FMILLET, assembly GCF_000762975.1. Taxonomy (NCBI): domain Bacteria; kingdom Pseudomonadati; phylum Pseudomonadota; class Gammaproteobacteria; order Enterobacterales; family Enterobacteriaceae; genus Enterobacter; species Enterobacter sp. UCD-UG_FMILLET. Next base: position 35,837 of record NZ_JRJC01000038.1, on the reverse strand, counting down.
GTTTCACCGCTCAGCACCACCGCGCCGTCGCGCATCACCGAGACGTGGCTTGCCAGCTGGCGAATCTCCGGCAGCTTGTGCGAGATAAAGACAATCCCGACGCCGAGCGCCTGCAGGGCGCGGATCTGGCGGAACAGCCGCTCGGTTTCGCCGGGCGTGAGGGAGGCCGTGGGTTCGTCGAGGATCAGGATCCTGGCGTTGCGCATCAGCCCGCGCAGGATCTCCACCATCTGCTGATCCGCCACTTCCAGGGTGCTGGCAGCGGCGTCGAGGTTAAGCTGGCACTGTAGCTGCTGGAGCTTCTCCACCAGCCGCTTTTCCAGATCGCGTTCGCGCGGCAGGCGAAACAGGATATTTTCCCGCACCGTCAGGTTGTGGAACAGCAGCGGCTCCTGCGGCACCAGATAAATGCCTAACCCGTGCGCCTGAGCGGGCGTGAGGCGCGCATATGACTGCCCCTCGACGGAAAGTTCACCGCTGTCCGGCGTTTCCACCCCGGCGATGATCTTCATCAGCGTCGATTTTCCCGCGCCGTTTCCGCCCATCAGCGCGTGCACTTGGCCCGCAAGCAGCGTGAAATCTATGCCTTTTAGAACCGGCACGCCTGAGAACTGCTTGCTGATATTCCGCGCGTCGAGAAGTGAGGTCATCATCGCTCCGCTATTGAACAAATGATTTTTAGATTTAATAATGTTCAAAAGCGTAGACGGTGAACTATATTTACAACCGTGCAGGGATCACAGTTTTATCGATTGAGATACAGATAAACCAGAAACGATCTAAAAGATCCGTTTTGTCGCGTGGCTCACACTTTCCCTTCGCGCCATCACGAACATATGATCTAAATTTTTATAAGAGTTCAACTATGAGCGATAAACGCACTGCGGAAGAAGGACGGTTTGCCGGGCTGGCACTGGCGGAAGAGGAACTCGTGGCGCGCGTGGCCTGGTGCTACTACCACGACGGATTAACCCAGAACGACATCGGCGAGCGGCTCGGGCTGCCGCGCCTGAAGATCTCCCGCCTGCTGGAAAAAGGCCGTCAGTCCGGGGTGATCCGCGTGCAGATCAACTCCCGCTACGAGGGCTGTCTGGCGCTGGAGACCGAGCTACAGCAGCGTTTTGGCCTGAAGCTGGTGCGCGTGATGCCCGCGTTAAATACGCCGCCGATGAACGTGCGGCTCGGCATTGGCGCGGCGCAGTCGCTGATGGGCGTGCTGGAGCCCGGCCAGCTGCTGGCGGTGGGGTTTGGTGAAACCACCATGAGTAGCCTGCAGCACCTGAGCGGCTTTATCAGCTCGCAGCAGATCCGCCTGGTGACGCTCTCCGGCGGCGTCGGGCCGTATATGACCGGTATCGGCCAGCTGGATGCGGCCTGTAGCGTCAGCATGATCCCCGCCCCGCTTCGCGTGTCATCCGCAGAGGTTGCCGGGATCTTAAAACGCGAGACCAGCGTGCGGGACGTGATCCTCGCCGCGACGGCCGCCGACGTGGCGGTGGTCGGCATTGGTTCGGTGAACCAGCGCCGTGACGCCACGATACTGCGATCCGGCTATATCAGCGAAGGTGAACAGCTGATGTACGCCCGCAAAGGCGCGGTCGGCGACATTCTCGGCTATTTCCTTAATGCCGATGGCGAGTGCGTCGAGGAGCTGGAGATCCATAAAGAATTACTGGGCGTCACGCTCGATGAACTGGCGCAGCTGCCCACCATCGTTGGCGTGGCCGGAGGGGAAGAGAAAGCCGATGCGATTTATGCCGCACTGAAGGGTCGCCGTATCAATGGCCTGGTGACGGAGGAGACGACAGCCCGCGCGGTGCTGGCCCTGACGTAACGGGCATGCCCTGCGCTAACAACGAGGCAAGCTCATGAGTTACCTTTTAGCGTTAGATGCAGGGACAGGCAGCGTTCGCGCCGTTATTTTCGATTTACAGGGCAACCAGATTGCCGTCGGCCAGGCCGAGTGGAAGCACCTGAGCGTGGAGAACGTGCCGGGATCGATGGAGTTCGACCTCGACACCAACTGGCGGCTGGCCTGCCGGTGCATTCACCAGGCGCTTGAGCTGGCGCATCTGAGTAAGGCGGATATTCAGTCCGTCGCCTGCTGCTCCATGCGCGAAGGGATCGTGCTGTACGACCGCAACGGCGAGGCCATCTGGGCCTGCGCCAACGTCGACGCCCGCGCCAGCCGCGAGGTGGCCGAACTCAAAGAGATCCACGACGACCGTTTTGAATCCGAAGTGTATGAGGTTTCCGGCCAGACGCTGGCGCTGAGCGCCATGCCGCGCCTCCTGTGGCTGGCGCACCATCGTCCGGATATTTACCGCAAGGCCGCCACCATCACCATGATCAGCGACTGGCTGGCGGCGAAGCTCTCCGGCGAGCTGGCGGTCGACCCGTCTAACGCGGGCACCACCGGCATGCTGGATCTGTTTTCCCGCGACTGGCGTCCGGCGCTGCTCGACTTGGCCGGGCTGCGCGCAGATATCCTCTCCCCGGTGAAAGAGACCGGCACCGTGCTGGGCGCGATTACCAAAGAGGCCGCACAGCAAAGCGGCCTGCGCGAGGGCACGCCGGTGGTGATGGGCGGCGGCGACGTGCAGCTGGGCTGTCTGGGGCTGGGCGTGGTCCGCGCCGGCCAGACGGCGGTGCTGGGCGGCACCTTCTGGCAGCAGGTGGTCAACCTGCCGCTGGTGCGCACCGACCCCGAGATGAACATCCGCGTGAATCCGCACGTTATTCCCGGCATGGCGCAGGCGGAGTCGATCAGCTTCTTCACCGGGCTGACCATGCGCTGGTTCCGCGACGCCTTCTGCGCCGAGGAAAAGCTGATTGCCGAGCGGATGGGGATGGACACTTATTCCCTGCTGGAAGAGATGGCGAGCCGCGTGCCGGCGGGCTCCTACGGGGTGATGCCGATCTTCTCCGACGCGATGCATTTCAAGCAGTGGTACCACGCCGCGCCGTCGTTTATTAACCTCTCCATCGACCCGGAAAAGTGCAACAAAGCGACGCTGTTCCGCGCCCTGGAGGAGAACGCGGCGATCGTCTCGGCCTGCAACCTGGCGCAGATCTCGCGCTTCTCCGGCGTGACGTTTGAAAGCCTGGTGTTTGCGGGCGGCGGGGCCAAAGGCGCCCTGTGGAGCCAGATCTTAAGCGACGTCACCGGGCTGCCGGTGCGCGTGCCGGAAGTGAAAGAGGCGACGGCGCTCGGCTGCGCGATTGCCGCAGGCGCGGGCGCGGGGCTGTTTGCGGATATGGCCTCGACGGGCGAGCGGCTGGTGAAGTGGAGCCGCGAGTTCACGCCGAACCCGCAGCACCGCGAGCTGTACGACAGCATGATGCAGAAGTGGCAGGCGGTATATGCCGACCAGCTCGGGCTGGTGGACAGCGGGCTGACGACGTCGATGTGGCAGGCACCGGGACTGGTGCGGACATCCCCCTCACCCCGGCCCTCTCCCTGAGGGAGAGGGTTAGGGTGAGGGCATCAGGCCACACCAATATTTGAATCCCATCACAATCACTGCATTCGCCTTTTCCCTTTTACTCCCCGCTGGCTAAATTAGTAACTCATCCGACCACATAACAATAATTTTACATTGGAAGAGACTATGAGCCGCTACCCGTCGTTATTCGCCCCCCTCGATCTGGGGTTCACTACCCTCAAAAACCGCGTGTTGATGGGCTCGATGCACACGGGGCTGGAGGAGCATCCGGACGGGGCCGAGCGTCTGGCGGCCTTCTATGCCGAGCGCGCCCGCCACGGGGTAGCGCTGATTGTCACCGGCGGCGTAGCCCCGGCTCCTTCCGGCGTGGGCATGGAGGGCGGCGCGGTCCTGAACGATGCGTCACAGCTGCCGCACCACCGCATTGTGACCGACGCGGTACACCGCGAGGGCGGAAAAATCGCCCTGCAAATCCTGCATACCGGGCGCTACAGCTACCAGCCGAACCTGGTCGCGCCGTCGGCCATTCAGGCGCCGATCAACCGCTTTAAACCTCACGCCCTCAGCCACGATGAGATCCTGGCGCTGATCGACGACTTTGCCCGCTGCGCGGCGCTGGCGCGTGAGGCAGGCTACGACGGCGTGGAGGTGATGGGCTCAGAAGGCTATCTGATTAACGAGTTTCTCGCCGCCCGCACTAACCAGCGCGATGACGAATGGGGCGGCGACTATGCCCGCCGGATGCGCTTTGCCGTGGAGGTGGTGCGCGCGGTGCGCGAACGTGCGGGCGCGGACTTTATTATCGTCTTCCGTCTCTCGATGCTCGATCTGGTAGAGGGCGGCGGCACGTTCGACGAGACCGTGCAGCTGGCGCAGGCGATTGAAGCCGCAGGCGCCACCATTATCAACACCGGCATCGGCTGGCACGAGGCGCGCATCCCGACTATCGCCACGCCGGTGCCGCGCGCGGCGTTCAGCTGGGTAACACGGAAGCTGAAAGGCAAAGTCTCTGTTCCGCTGGTCACCACCAACCGCATTAACGATCCGCAGGTGGCGGACGATGTGATTTCGCGCGGCGACGCCGATATGGTGTCGATGGCGCGTCCGTTCCTGGCGGATGCCGAACTGTTGTCCAAAGCGCAAAGCGGCCGTGCGGACGAGATTAATACCTGCATCGGCTGCAACCAGGCCTGTCTGGATCAGATCTTCGTCGGGAAGGTCACCTCCTGTCTCGTGAACCCGCGCGCCTGCCATGAAACCAAAATGCCGATCGTTCCGGCGGTCAATAAAAAGCGCCTGGCCGTGGTGGGCGCAGGCCCGGCGGGCCTGGCGTTTGCGGTGAATGCCGCCTCGCGAGGCCACAGCGTGACGCTGTTTGATGCGCTGGCGGAGATTGGCGGGCAGTTTAATATCGCCAAACAGATCCCCGGCAAAGAGGAGTTCTATGAAACCCTGCGCTACTACCGCCGGATGATCGACCTGACGGGCGTCGAGCTGCGGCTTAACCAGTTTGTGAATGCGGCAGACCTGATCGGTTTCGATGAAGTGATCCTGGCGAGCGGGATCGTCCCGCGCACGCCTGCGATCGAGGGTATCGATCATCCGAAGGTGTTGAGCTATCTGGATGTATTGCGTGACAAAACGCCGGTCGGCGAGAAGGTGGCGATTATCGGCTGCGGCGGGATCGGCTTTGATACCGCCATGTACTTAAGCCAGCCGGGCGAGGCCACCAGCCAGAACATTGCCGAGTTTTGCGTGGAATGGGGTATCGACACCAGCCTGAGCCAGTCCGGCGGGCTACGCCCGGAAGGGCCGCAGCTGCCGAAAAGCCCGCGCCAGATCGTGATGCTGCAGCGCAAGGCCAGCAAGCCGGGCGAAGGGCTGGGCAAAACCACGGGATGGATCCACCGTGCCACCCTGCTCTCTCGCGGGGTGAAGATGATCCCGGCGGTAAGCTACGAGAAGATCGACGATGAGGGGCTGCACGTCACGATCGGCGGCGAACCGCAGCTGCTGCGCGTGGATCATGTGGTTTTATGTGCCGGACAGGAGCCGAAACGGGATCTGGCGGATCCGCTGCGCGAAGCCGGTAAAACGGTGCATCTGATTGGCGGGTGCGACGTGGCGATGGAGCTGGATGCGCGACGCGCAATTGCGCAGGGCACCCAGCTTGCACTGATGATTTAGCGACGACGACCCAGCTTCACGGATTTCAGCACCACGAATTTGTTGTTGGTGGCAATCGTGACGCAGTTGCCGAAAATCTTCTTCAGCTTGTGGAAGTAGTCCAGATGGCGGTTAGCCACGATATAAAGCTCGCCGTTGATTTTCAGGCAGCGGCGCGCGTGGTGGAACATCTCCCACGCGACGTTATCCGTCAGGGCGTGCTTCTGGTGGAACGGCGGGTTGCAGAACACGGCGTTGAAGCGGAACGGCTCGACGCCGGACAGCGCGTTGTTGATCATAAACTCGCAGCGGTCCAGCGCTTCCGGTATGTTGGTTTCCACGTTCAGACGGCTGGAGGCCACCGCCATCGGCGACTCGTCGCTGAACACCACGCTGGCGTCCGGGTTCTTCGCCAGCAGCGTCAGGCCAATCACGCCGTTACCGCAGCCCAGATCGACAATCTCACCTTCCAGATTTTCCGGCAGATGTTCCATAAAGAAACGCGCCCCGATATCCAGCCCGGTGCGGGAGAAGACGTTCGCATGGTTGTGGATGGTCCAGTCGGTGCCTTCCAGCTTCCAGCTCAGGGTTTCCGGCGCGTCGGCCAGCTCCGGCGCGCTGAAGGTGCAGTTGATCAGGCGCGCTTTTTTCCACGCCAGCGTGGTGGTGGTTGGGCCGAGGACCTTCTCGAACAGCTCCAGCGTCGAAGTGTGAATATCGCGCGCTTTAGCGCCCGCGATAATACGCGTTTCCGGCGTCACCACTTTACGCAGGGCGCGCAGCTGCTGCTCCAGCAGCGCCATGGTTTTAGGCACTTTGATCAGCACCACGCCCGGCGCCTGCGGGTAGTCCGCGGTGCTGTCGAGGAACTTGACGCTCGACTCTTCGAGGTCGTTATGGCGCAGGTTTTCACGCGTCGCCAGCTCGCTCAGGTAGGAATCGCCGATGCTGTACGGCGTGTGCTCCACCAGGGCGCAGCCCAGCGCGCCAAAGGCGTCATTCAGGATCAAAACCGGGCCGCGGATTTCAGTCTCATCCAACTGCTGCAGCAGATATTCATCCGCCGCTTCCCACGCCATGAGCGGGTTAACGTCGTCCGTTTCCGGGAAACGTTTAAGGTTGAGTGAACGGAAACCGTTGTCTAAGTGGCTCATCGGCCCTCCTGAATGGTAAAATTTGGCGTATCCCTGAAAAGGGTGCGTGAGTATACCCGTTTTATTGTCGATTTGGGGCGTTGATGAACCAACTTACTTATCTCCTGGGCTATCCGGAGCATTTACTGACTCAGGTTCGCAACCTGATTGCCGAGCAGAAGCTCGGCGCGGTGCTGGAAAAACGCTATCCCGGCACGCATGATTTCGCGACCGATAAGGCCCTTTGGCAGTATACGCAGGATCTGAAAAGCCGGTATCTGAAGAGCGCGCCGCCGATCAACAAGGTGATGTACGATAACAAGATCCACGTTCTGAAAAACGCGCTCGGCCTGCACACGGCGATTTCCCGAGTGCAGGGCGGCAAGCTGAAAGCGAAGGCTGAAATCCGCGTCGCGACGGTTTTCCGTAACGCGCCGGAAGCCTTTCTGCGGATGATCGTGGTGCACGAACTGGCGCACCTGAAAGAGAAAGAGCACGACAAAGCGTTCTATTCCCTGTGCTGCCACATGGAGCCGCAATACCACCAGCTGGAGTTTGATACTCGTCTGTGGCTTACGCATTTATCGTTAAATGGTAATGCGGAATAGCGCACGCGAATTGTCATGATGACGTGCTACAGTGGCTAAAGGTTCCCCGCTACGGAGTACGTAAACGTTTATGATACGTTTCGCAGTCATTGGAACGAACTGGATCACGCGCCAGTTCGTCGACGCCGCCCACGAAACCGGCAAACTGAAACTTACCGCAGTCTATTCCCGCAGCCTTGAGCAGGCGCAGAGTTTTGCCAACGATTACCTCGTTGAGCATCTCTTCACCTCGCTTGATGAGATGGCGCAAAGCGACGCCATTGACGCGGTGTATATCGCCAGCCCGAACTCCCTGCACTTCCCGCAAACGAAGCTGTTCCTCAGCCATAAAAAGCATGTGATTTGCGAGAAGCCGCTGGCGTCAAATATTGAGGAAGTGGAAGCGGCCATTGCGCTTGCCCGCGAAAACCAGGTGGTGCTGTTCGAAGCGTTCAAAACCGCCAGCCTGCCGAATTTCCTGCTGCTGCAGCAGTCCCTGCCGAAAATTGGCAAGGTGCGTAAAGCCTTTATCAACTACTGCCAGTACTCGTCGCGCTACCAGCGCTATCTGGACGGCGAGAATCCGAACACCTTTAACCCGGCCTTCTCGAACGGCTCGATTATGGATATCGGTTTCTATTGCCTGGCCTCTGCCGTGGCCCTGTGGGGCGAACCGCACGGCGTCAGTGCGCAAGCCAGCCTGCTGGAGAGCGGCGTGGATGCGCACGGTGTAGCGGTGCTGGACTACGGTGATTTTAGCGTCACGCTGCAGCACTCCAAAGTCAGCGATTCCGTGCTGCCGAGCGAAATTCAGGGCGAAGCGGGCTCGCTGGTTATCGAGAAGATCTCCGAGTGCCAGAAAGTGAGCTTTGTGCCGCGCGGCGGCAAAGCGCAGGAGCTGACGCAGCCTCAGCATATTAACACTATGCTCTATGAGGCAGAGGTCTTCGCCCGTCTGGTGGAAGACAACGAAGTGAATCACCCTGGCCTCGCGGTGAGCCGCACCACGGCGAAACTGCAAACGGAGATCCGCCGTCAGACAGGCGTGGTATTCCCGGCAGACGGCGTGAGCGCGGAAGTTATCGCGTAAAGCTGTGTAATGAAACGGCGCAGACCATTGACGAAACCAATAGTCTGACATATTTTGTTACCTGCAAAGGGGAGTAACTTCTTCGCCGGTGGATCGTCATTACGATGCGTTAAACGCGCATCCGGTCGCCGGGCAACCTTCATGGTTGTAAGTGAGACCTTGCCGGGAGGCGAGGTCTATGCATAAAAAGCTAACGGCTATCGTCTTCTGACCATGGCCGTTTTTGTTTTTTATGTGTAAGGAAAATAGTATGCATTCTGTCGGCACTCCAATGTTGTGGGGCGGATTCGCGGTTGTCGTGCTCATCATGCTGGCGATCGACCTCTTTTTGCAGGGCCGTCGCGGCGCGCACGGCATGACCATGAAGCAGGCCGCCGCCTGGTCGCTGGTCTGGGTTACCCTTTCCCTGCTGTTCTGTGCCGCCTTCTGGTGGTACCTGGCCTCGACCGAAGGCCGCGCAGTGGCCGACCCTCAGGCGCTCGCCTTCCTCACCGGTTATCTGATTGAAAAAGCCCTGGCGGTTGATAACGTCTTCGTCTGGCTGATGCTGTTCAGCTACTTTGCCGTGCCTGCTGCCCTGCAGCGACGCGTGCTGGTCTACGGCGTGCTGGGCGCGATTATCCTGCGTACCATCATGATCTTCGCCGGCAGCTGGCTGATTACCCAGTTCGAATGGCTGCTGTACGTCTTCGGCGCGTTTCTGCTGTTCACCGGGGTCAAAATGGCGCTGGCGAAAGAGGACGGCTCCGCGATTGGCGATCGCCCGCTGGTTAAGTGGATCCGCGGTCATCTGCGCATGACAGATAAGATTGAGAGCGAGCACTTCTTCGTGCGCAAGAACGGCCTGCTGTTTGCCACTCCGCTGCTGCTGGTACTGATTCTGGTTGAGCTGAGCGACGTGATTTTCGCGGTGGACAGCATTCCGGCGATCTTCGCGGTGACCACCGACCCGTTCATCGTCCTGACCTCAAACCTCTTCGCCATCCTCGGCCTGCGTGCGATGTACTTCCTGCTGGCGGGCGCGGCGGAGCGCTTCTCAATGCTGAAGTACGGTCTGTCGGTGATCCTGGTGTTTATCGGTATCAAGATGCTGATTGTTGATTTCTACCATATCCCGATCGCCATTTCGCTCGGCGTGGTGTTTGGCATTCTGATCGTGACGCTGATTATCAATACCTGGGTTAACCGCCAGCACGATAAGAAGCAGCAGGTGGAGTAATCCCCCTCACCCCGGCCCTCTCCCACAGGGAGAGGGTGAACACACTTTTGTAACGCAGCAGTTAAAAAATATGATGCAACACGTAAAATCCAGCATTTTACGCTTCCTTCCTTTCGCGCATTCCCTATACTCGACCAGGCAAACATTTACTTACATCCGGACATAAATGTGACTAAGAGCACATCAGGATGGAACGCAATTTCACTCAGGAAAAACGTATGAGCACACAATCAAGCGGTCTGTTCGCGCGCCTGGCGCAGGGCAGCCTCGTTAAACAAATTCTGGTCGGGCTGGTGCTGGGTATTCTGCTGGCGATGGTGTCAAAACCTGCGGCGGAGGCCACGGGGCTGCTCGGGACCCTTTTCGTTGGCGCGCTGAAGGCCGTAGCACCGGTACTGGTTCTGATGCTGGTCATGGCGTCGATTGCCAACCACCAGCACGGACAAAAAACCAACATTCGCCCCATTCTGTTCCTGTATCTGCTGGGAACCTTCTCGGCGGCCTTAACGGCCGTGGTGTTTAGTTTCCTGTTCCCGTCCACGCTGCACCTGACCAGCGCGGCCGGTGACATCACGCCGCCATCCGGCATTGTCGAAGTGCTGCGCGGACTGCTGATGAGCATGGTTTCTAACCCCATCACCGCGCTGATGAGCGGAAACTACATTGGCATCCTGGTCTGGGCGATTGGTCTGGGCTTCGCGCTGCGTCACGGTAACGACACCACGAAAAACCTGGTCAACGATCTGTCCAACGCCGTCACCTTTATGGTGAAGCTGGTGATTCGCTTTGCGCCAATCGGCATTTTCGGGCTGGTCTCCTCTACGCTTGCAACCACCGGTTTCGACGCGCTGTGGGGCTATGCGCAGCTGCTGGTTGTGCTGGTCGGCTGTATGCTGCTGGTGGCGCTGGTGATTAACCCGCTGCTGGTGTTCTGGCAGATCCGCCGTAACCCGTATCCGCTGGTGCTGACCTGCCTGCGCGAGAGCGGCGTGTATGCCTTCTTCACCCGCAGCTCTGCGGCGAATATTCCGGTGAACATGGCGCTGGCGGAAAAGCTGAACCTGGACCGCGATACCTATTCTGTATCGATCCCGCTGGGCGCAACCGTGAACATGGCGGGCGCGGCAATCACCATTACCGTGCTGACCCTGGCGGCGGTGCATACGCTGGGCATTCCGGTGGATCTGCCAACCGCGCTGCTGCTGAGCGTCGTGGCGTCGCTGTGTGCCTGTGGTGCATCCGGCGTGGCGGGCGGTTCGCTGCTGCTTATCCCGCTGGCGTGTAATATGTTCGGCATCCCGAACGAGGTTGCAATGCAGGTCGTGGCCGTCGGCTTTATCATCGGCGTACTGCAGGACTCCTGTGAAACCGCGCTGAACTCCTCCACCGACGTGCTGTTTACCGCAGCGGCCTGTCAGGCGGAAGACGCGCGTTTAGCGAAGAACGCCCTGCGAGGTTAACAGCAAAACGGCAACCCTGAGGTTGCCGTTTTTAGTGTTTGTAGCCTCTCTCCGTGGGAGAGGCTCAGGGTGAGGGCATCTGGCCGCACCGATTAAAGCGTCACACCACTCTTAAAGATCGCCAGCTCGCGGAAGTCGTTCTTCTCGTTACAGGTCTGCTTGCCGTTAGCAAATTCCACGATAGTGTCCACGAACTCCGTCAGCAGCTGCGGCATGGCTTTGCCGTGAATCAGCTGTCCCGCATCAAAGTCGATCCAGTGCTTTTTCTTTGCCGCCAGCTCGCTGTTGGTGGCGATTTTCACCGTCGGCACAAAACCGCCGTACGGCGTGCCGCGACCGGTGCTGAACAACACCATATGGCAGCCGGCACCCGCCAGCGCGCTGGTGGCGACCGCATCGTTGCCCGGTGCGCTCAGCAGGTTCAGACCGTGCGTTTTCAGGCGCTCGCCGTAGCGCAGCACGTCCACCACCTGGCTCGCGCCCGCTTTCTGGGTGCAGCCGAGGGATTTCTCTTCCAGCGTGGTGATCCCGCCCGCTTTATTGCCCGGCGACGGGTTCTCGTAAATCGGCTGATTGTGGGCGATGAAGTACTGTTTGAAGTCGTTCACCATGGTGACGGTCTTCTCAAAGGTCTCTTCGTCGCGGCAGTGGCTCATCAGAATACGCTCCGCGCCGAACATTTCAGGCACTTCGGTCAGCACCGTCGTGCCGCCGTTGGCAATCACGTAATCCGAGAAGCGGCCCAGCATCGGGTTGGCAGTAATACCGGAAAGGCCATCAGACCCGCCGCACTCCAGCCCAAACTTCAGCTCGCTCAGCTTGCCCGGCTCGCGCCTGTCGTGACGCATCACCTCATAAAGCTGGTGTAGCTGTTCAACGCCCGCTTCCACTTCGTCGTCCTGATGCTGGCACACCATAAAATGCACGCGCTCAGGATCGAACTCGCCCAGCGTGTCGCGGAAGGCGTCCACCTGATTGTTCTCGCAGCCGAGGCCAATCACCAGCACCGCGCCCGCGTTCGGGTGACGCACCATGTTTTGCAGCATGGTGCGGGTGTTAATGTGGTCGTCACCGAGTTGCGAGCAGCCGTAGGTGTGGCTGAACAGATGCACGCCGTCAGTCCCTTCGGCGTTGTTTGTCTCTTTCAGGAAGCGCGTCTGGACCTGACGCGCAATTCCGTTGACGCAGCCGACGGTCGGGAGGATCCACAGCTCGTTGCGGATCCCCACGTCACCGTTGGCGCGACGGTAGATCTGCACCTCACGATCCGCCGCCTGATGCTCTTCCGCGGGTAAATCAGGTTGATAGCTGTACTCGTCCAGATCGCTCAGATTGGTGCGGGTATTGTGTGAGTGAATGTATTCACCCGGCGCAATATCCGCCAGCGCATGGCCGATGGGCAAACCGTACTTGACCACGTTCTCCCCTTTCGCAATGGGGCGCAGGGCAAACTTGTGTCCACGAACGATCGCCTGACGCAGGGTGACGCTCTGGTTATCAACGGTCACCACGTCGCCTTCAGCGAGATCCGTCAGCGCGACGGCCACGTTATCCAGCGAATGGATTTTGATGTATTGCATATCAACCTCAAACGGCCTTAGTTCAGTTCAATGGCGAAGTAGTCACGCGCATTGTTAAAGCAGATGTTTCTCACCATTTCGCCCAGCAGCTGGATATCCGCTGGCGCTTCGCCCGCGTGTACCCAGCGGCCAATCATCTGGCACAGAATGCGGCGGAAATATTCATGACGGGTATAGGACAGGAAACTGCGGCTGTCGGTCAGCATGCCGACAAAGCGGCTCAGCAGACCCAGCTGGGCAAGCTGCGTCATCTGACGCTCCATACCGTCTTTCTGATCGTTGAACCACCAGCCGGAACCAAACTGCATCTTGCCCGGCATCCCTTCGCCCTGGAAGTTGCCGACCATGGTACCCAGCACTTCGTTATCGCGCGGGTTCAGGCAGTACAGGATGGTTTTAGGCAGCAGATTTTGTTCGTTCTGTTTGCTCAGCAGTTTTGACAGCTCTTCCGCCAGCGGACGGTCGTTGATGGAGTCGAAGCCTACGTCAGCACCGATCAGTTTGAACTGGCGCTGGTTGTTATTGCGCAGCGCGCCAATATGGTACTGCTGTACCCAGCCGCGACGCGCGTATTCCGCACCGAGGAATACCAGCACCGCCGTTTTGAACTGCGCCACTTCGTGCTCGCTTAAGACTTCGCCAGAGAGACGACGCGCCAGAATGCTGTCCAGCTCGGCTTCGTTTGCTTCCGCAAACAGCACCACGTCCAGCGCGTGGTCAGACACTTTACAGCCGTGCGCCGCGAAGTGATCCAGACGTTTGGTCAGCGCGGTTTGCAGATCGGTGAAACGACGGATGTCGGTATCCGACACTTCCGCCAGCTTCGCCATGTAGTCGGTGAAGGTGGCCTGCTCAATGTTGAAGGCTTTGTCCGGGCGCCAGCTTGGCAGCACTTTGATATCGAAAGAGGTGTCTTTCGCGACAACGGCGTGATGTTCCAGGGAGTCAATCGGATCGTCGGTGGTGCCCACCATCTTCACGTTCATCTGCTTCATGATGCCGCGCGCGGAGAAGTTATCCTGCGCCAGCAGCGCGTTGCAGCGATCCCAGATTTCATCCGCGGTCGTTGGGGAGAGCAGCTTGCCGGTGATGCCAAACGGACGGCGGAGCTCAAGATGGGTCCAGTGGTAGAGCGGGTTGCCGATGGTGTGCGGAACGGTTGCCGCCCAGGCGTCAAATTTCTCGCGGTCGGTCGCATCGCCGGTACACAGGCGCTCAGCCACGCCGTTGGTGCGCATGGCACGCCATTTGTAGTGGTCACCCTTCAGCCAGATGTCATACAGGTTTTTGAAGCGATAATTTTCGGCAACCTGCTGCGGCGGTAAATGGCAGTGGTAGTCGAAAATCGGCTGGTCTTTTGCGTATTCGTGGTACAGGCGGCGAGCAAATTCGGTATCTAACAGAAAATCTTCGGTCATAAACGGCGTCATTATCGTCTTCCTCATTACGGGAGCGCAGAAAGCGTATGTTCATATGCTGCAAAGTTATCACACCAATTTCCACCAACCGAAGCTTTTTTCGTGAGTGAGATCAATAAACGCCAACAAATAAATTACCCTCAATGGAGTAAACCCTTCTGCAGACCGCGCCAATTCTGGCTTTGCGCGCGAAGATTAATGCCCCCACAAAGAATCATACATTTGTGATGTCACTCACCTTTTAAAGTTGTATGACAAGTTATCTTTTCGCCGTCGCAAACACTCAGCCGACGGAATGCATTACCGGTGTGAGAGACATCGGGTTTAACGGTACGGATACCGACTTATGCACGCTTACTTATGGCAAGGTTCGGGCCGTTCCGGGACATGCTCCTGGTTACGCCCCTCCCGTTACACAACTGCTCCCGGAAACGGTTGAGAGGTTGCCGTGCTCTGGCGCGGAAATAACATAACGATGAGGTTTTAGATGCGTAAAATTAAAGGGTTACGTTGGTATATGATCGCACTGGTGACGTTAGGCACCGTGCTGGGCTACCTGACGCGTAACACCGTGGCAGCAGCAGCGCCAACGTTGATGGAAGAGCTGCATATCTCCACGCAGCAATACTCCTACATCATTGCCGCCTATTCCGCGGCTTATACCATCATGCAGCCTGTTGCTGGCTATGTGCTGGATATTCTCGGTACCAAAATCGGTTATGCCTTCTTCGCCATCGCCTGGGCAGTGTTCTGCGGCGCAACCGCGTTGGCAGGCAGCTGGGGTGGACTTGCGCTGGCGCGCGGTGCGGTCGGTGCGGCGGAAGCCGCGATGATCCCGGCGGGTCTGAAGGCCAGCTCCGAGTGGTTCCCGGCGAAAGAGCGTTCCATTGCCGTCGGCTACTTCAACGTGGGCTCGTCCATTGGGGCGATGATAGCGCCGCCGCTGGTGGTGTGGGCCATCGTGATGCACAGCTGGCAGATGGCGTTCATCATCTCAGGCGTGCTGAGCTTTGCCTGGGCGATGGCGTGGCTGATTTTCTATAAACACCCGCGCGATCAGAAAAAGCTCTCCGAAGAAGAACGCGAATACATCATTGGCGGTCAGGAAGCGCAGCATCAGACCAACAACGGCAAAAAAATGACCGTCTGGCAGATCCTGGGCACCCGTCAGTTCTGGGGTATCGCTCTGCCGCGTTTCCTGGCTGAACCAGCCTGGGGGACCTTTAACGCGTGGATCCCGCTGTTCATGTTTAAAGTGTACGGCTTTAACCTGAAAGAGATCGCGATGTTCGCCTGGATGCCCATGCTGTTCGCTGACCTGGGCTGTATCGTGGGCGGCTACCTGCCACCGCTGTTCCAGCGCTGGTTTGGCGTGAACCTGATCGTTTCCCGTAAGATGGTGGTGACCATGGGCGCGCTGCTGATGATTGGCCCGGGCATGATTGGCCTGTTCACCAGCCCGTATGTCGCCATTGCCCTGCTGTGCATCGGTGGCTTTGCTCACCAGTCCCTGTCCGGGGCGCTGATAACGCTCTCGTCTGACGTCTTTGGTCGTAACGAAGTGGCAACCGCCAACGGCCTGACCGGCATGGCCGCCTGGACCGCGAGCACCATGTTTGCACTGGTGGTCGGCGCGCTGGCGGATACCATCGGCTTCAGCCCGCTGTTCGCGGTGCTGGCGATCTTCGACCTGATGGGTGCGGTGGTTATCTGGACGGTGCTGAAAAGCAAATCGGCAGAGGAACTGGCGAAAGAGTCCCTCGGGAAACCGGCGACGCAGAGTTAGCGAAAATACGTTTCGCCGAAGCCGCCTCCGGGCGGCTTTTTTAATGGCAAAATCTGGAGAGTGGCACGCAAAAGTGGTATAACAAATCATCTGCCGTACCCTGCCTGGAGCGCATATGGAAATCACCGAACCACGTCGTTTGTATCAACAACTTGCTGCGGAGCTGAAAGATCGCATCGAGCAAGGGGTCTATCTTGTCGGTGATAAACTTCCCGCCGAGCGCTTTATCGCGGATGAAAAAAGCGTGAGCCGCACCGTGGTGCGTGAAGCAATTATCATGCTGGAAGTGGAAGGCTACGTTGAGGTGCGCAAAGGCTCCGGCATTCACGTGATTTCTAATCTGCCGAAACACTCTCCCGTCGCGGATGAAAGTCTTGAATTCGCCAGCTATGGCCCGTTTGAGCTGCTCCAGGCTCGCCAGCTGATCGAAAGCAATATTGCTGAGTTTGCGGCGACGCAGGTGACCAAGCAGGACATCATGAAGCTGATGGAAATCCAGGAGAATGCCCGTAAGGAAAAATGTTTCCGCGATTCAGAGTGGGATCTTCAGTTCCACGTTCAGGTCGCCCTGGCAACCCAAAATACGGCCCTGGCGGCAATCGTAGAAAAAATGTGGACTCAGCGCGTTCACAACCCCTACTGGAAAAAACTGCACGACCATATCGATTCCCGTACCGTCGACAACTGGTGCGACGATCACGACCAAATCCTTAAGGCGCTGATTCGTAAAGATCCGCATGCTGCCAAGCTGGCGATGTGGCAGCACTTGGAAAACACCAAGCAGATGCTGTTCAACGAAACCAGCGATGACTTCGAATTTAACGCTGACCGCTATCTTTTTGCCGATAATCCTGTTGTTCATCTCGATACGGCGTCCAGTGCCGCAAAATAGATGACCTTTCTGCTGGCAGGCGCTACGTTGCGCCTTCCGGCTTCAGTGGGTAAGCAAAACATATATAGTGTCAGCCTTTGTAAATCCCCTCGCTCACTTCCTGGGCTTACGCCAAAATCAACTCACGCCTGCAAATTCTGTGACGCAGAACGTTGGGCTTTGTTACAATTGGATTCAATTCCTTATTTTGTAAGTTAGTGCTTGCTAACCAGCCAATTAACAGGGAACAGTGTTGGCCACACCGCAATGTGTCCGCGAGCGACCATAATGAAATCACAACAATGTCGCCGTGCTGTTTGTCCCGGATAACAGGCGTGACGTTAACCGATTTCCAGGAACACTGAATGGAACTTTTGACCCAACTACTGCATGCCCTCTGGGCGCAGGATTTTGAAACGCTGGCCAACCCTTCCATGATTGGCATGCTCTATTTCGTCTTGTTTATGATCCTGTTCCTTGAGAATGGTTTGCTGCCTGCTGCCTTCCTGCCCGGTGACAGTTTGCTGGTGCTTGTCGGCGTGCTGTGCGCCAAAGGGGCGATGGCGTTTCCACAAACCATTTTATTACTGACCATTGCGGCCAGCCTCGGCTGCTGGGTGAGCTATATCCAGGGACGATGGCTGGGCAATACCCGGATCGTCCAGAACTGGCTCTCTCATCTTCCCGCACATTATCACCAGCGGGCGCACCACCTTTTCCACAAGCACGGGCTTTCCGCACTGCTGATTGGCCGCTTTATCGCCTTTGTTCGCACCCTGTTGCCGACCATTGCCGGTCTGTCAGGGCTGAGCAGCGCGCGCTTCCAGTTCTTTAACTGGATGAGCGGCCTGTTATGGGTGCTTATTCTGACGACGCTGGGCTATGCGCTGGGTAAAACCCCGGTCTTCATGAAATATGAAGACCAGCTAATGTCCTGCCTGATGCTGCTGCCCGTTGTGCTGCTGGTCTTCGGCCTGATTGGCTCACTGGTCGTGCTGTGGAAAAAGAAATACGGAGCCAGAGGCTGACGATGGCTATCTCACCGCTCGCCCTGCGCCGTTTTGCCGTTTCCGTGATTACGCTGATCGTACTCAGCGCCATGCTGCTGGCATGGAGCGCGCTTTCGCATCAGGAATCGACGCTGGCCATCCGCCCGGTAAACCAGGGTGCCAGCGTGCCTGACGGTTTTTCTGTCTGGCATCATCTGGACGCGAACGGGATCCGCTTTAAGAGCATTACCCCGCAGGATGACGTTTTACTGATCAAGTTTGATTCCCGTGCGCAAAGTGCCGCCGCGAAAGTGGTTCTCGACCGCACGCTGCCGCACGGGTATATCATTGCCCAGCAGGAAGATGAGAGTCAGCCAGCTGCCTGGCTCTCATTGATTCGCGATACGTCGCATCGGTTCGGATAACTTCCAGGATTCCGAATCTTTTCACTCACTTTGGTGAATCCCCCGTTTACTTACTATGCTTAAGTACGTGGAGCACCCCTCAATGTACTCCGCATAACTTTGGATAGCGGCTTATGCCGCCACACAATGGAAGGTTTCGATAATGAAATTCCGCATGACTCTGGCTCTGGCCCTTTTTTCTTTAAGCACAGCATCCTTCGCAAACTCTCTCTGTCATGAGAAAGAACAGGATATTCAGCGTGAGATCGGTTATGCCGAAAAGCATAACAATCAGCACCGTGTTGATGGTCTTAAAAAAGCGCTTAGCGAAGTGAAAGCGAACTGTTCAGACAGCAAGCTTCGTGCCGACCACCAGAAAAAAATCGCTGAACAGAAGGACGAGATAGCCGAGCGCCGTCGCGACCTGCAGGAAGCGAAAGAGAAAGGGGATGCGGAAAAAATTGCCAAGCGCGAGAAGAAGTTGAAAGAAGCGCAGGATGACCTGAAAGCGCTGGAAGCTCGCGATTATTGAGTTAACGGAAATCTCAACAGGAGAGAGAATCATGTCAAAAGATACGACGTCTGAACATCTGCGCGCTGAACTGAAATCCCTGGCCGATACCCTTGAAGAGGTGCTGAACTCCTCTGCTGACAAGTCAAAAGAAGAGGTCAGCAAGCTGCGCAGCAAGGCGGAGCAGGCGCTGAAAGAGAGCCGCTATCGCCTGGGTGAAACCGGTGATGCGCTGGCGAAACAGACCCGCGAAGCGGCTGCCCGCGCGGACGAATATGTGCGTGATAATCCATGGACGGGTGTAGGGATTGGTGCCGCAGTGGGTGTGGTACTGGGTGTCCTTCTGACGCGTCGCTGATATGGAAGATCCTCGTCACGCACAAGGGCCTGCTAACAACGTCCTCGGCATCGGCCAGCGTATTTTAACGACGCTGGTCGGGATTGCCGAAACGCGCGTCCGGCTGGCAGTGGTCGAGCTGGAAGAGGAGAAAGCGAACCTCTTCCAGATGCTGCTGATGCTCGGACTGACCATGCTCTTCGCCGCGTTTGGTCTCATGAGCCTGATGGTGTTAATCATCTGGGCCATTGACCCGCAGTATCGTCTTAACGCGATGATTGCCACCACCGTCGTTCTGCTGGTCGCAGCGTTGATAGGCGGTATTTGGACGCTGCGTAAAGCGCGCAAGTCCACTTTCCTGCGCCATACGCGTCAGGAGCTGGCGAACGATCGCGCTCTGCTGGAGGATGACAAGCCGTGAGCGATAAAGCGGAACGTCAGAAGCGAAAAGCGTACCTGTTAAGTCAGATCCAGCAGCAACGGCTGGATCTGTCTGCCAGCCGCCGCGACTGGATTGACGCGACGCGACGGTTTGACCGCGGCTGGAACACCTTCCTGAGCCTGCGCTCATGGGCGCTGGTCGGCAGCAGCGTGATGGCTATCTGGACGGTTCGTCATCCAAATATGCTCATCCGCTGGGCACGTCGCGGATTCGGCGCCTGGAGCGCCTGGCGTCTGGTGAAAGCCACGTTGCGACAGCAGCAGCTGCGGTGATAAAAGCAAAACGGTAACTCAGGTTACCGTTTTTTGTTTTTGCGCCCTCTCCCCGTGGGAAAGGGTTGGGTGAGGGCACCAGCGCGCACGCCCTTTACTCAATATCTTTGAAGAAGATTGACAGTTTTCCTTGCTAACAATTACCACCCGCCCCGTTTATTATCCTCTCCATCGACAGCAACGCCGCGGTATCTACCCGGAATTGCAGACAAATAACGTTCAGCCGCTCATGTGGTTTCCTGGAGAGTAAAATGAAAAAATTAGAAGATGTTGGTGTACTGGTAGCGCGTATTCTGATGCCAATTCTGTTCATCGTGGCAGGTTGGGGAAAAATCACCGGTTATGCGGGTACCCAGCAGTATATGGAAGCCATGGGCGTTCCGGGGTTCCTGCTGCCGCTGACCATTCTTCTTGAGTTCGGCGGCGGCCTGGCGGTACTGTTCGGCTTCCTGACCCGTACCACCGCACTGTTTACCGCAGGCTTCACCGTGCTGACAGCGTTCATCTTCCACAGCAACTTTGCGGAAGGCGTGAACTCTCTGATGTTCATGAAAAACCTGACCATCGCGGGTGGCTTCCTGCTGCTGGCCGTCACTGGCCCGGGCGCATACAGCATCGACCGCGTTCTGAATAAGAAATGGTAAGCACGCTATACTAAATGAACACAAAGCGAGGAGACATCTCCTCGCTTTTGCTATCTGACGGAGGAGAAAAAATGGGACAACTCGTAGACGGCGTATGGCAGGATGTCTGGTATGACACCAAATCCACCGGAGGTCGCTTCAAGCGCTCAGTTTCGGCCTTCCGTAACTGGCTGACCGCCGACGGTGCGCCGGGCCCGAGCGGCGAAGGCGGCTTCGCGGCTGAGAAAGACCGTTATCATCTTTATGTTTCGCTTGCCTGCCCGTGGGCACACCGCACGCTGATTGTGCGCAAGCTTAAAGGTCTCGAATCCTTAATTCCGGTTTCGGTCGTGAACCCGCTGATGCTGGAAAACGGCTGGACGTTTGACAGTGATTTCCCCGCGGCGACCGGCGACGATCTTTACCACCACGATTTCCTTTACCAGCTCTATCTGCGCGCCGATCCTCACTACACCGGGCGCGTTACCGTGCCGGTGCTGTGGGACAAGAAAAACCAGACGATTGTCAGCAATGAGTCTGCGGAAATCATCCGCATGTTCAATACCGCCTTTGACGCGCACGGCGCCCGCGCCGGAGATTACTATCCGGTTGAGCTGCGTGAGAAAATTGACGAGCTGAACAGCTGGATTTACGACAACGTCAACAACGGCGTCTACAAGGCCGGTTTCGCCACCAGCCAGGAAGCGTATGACGAAGCGGTCGGAAAGGTGTTTGAATCGCTTGAGCGTCTCGAGCAGATCCTGGGCCAGCATCGCTACCTGACGGGCGATCGCCTGACGGAAGCGGATATTCGCCTGTGGACCACGCTGGTTCGCTTCGATCCGGTCTATGTCACCCACTTTAAGTGCGACAAGCACCGCATCAGCGATTACCTGAACCTGCACGGTTTCCTGCGCGACATCTATCAGATGCAAGGGATCGCCGAAACGGTCGACTTCGACCATATTCGCACCCACTATTTCCGCAGCCACAAAACCATCAACCCAACGGGCATTATCTCCATTGGGCCGTGGCAGGATCTGGATGAACCTCACGGGCGCGACGTCCGATTTGGCTAAATATTAAGGGCATCACCAGATGCCCTTTTTTAATTCACAATCTCCATCTATCCTTACCTCGATCGCTTAGAAAACAAGTGATTGACTGACTAATGAGGCAAGGAAAATGGACTGGTATTTAAAAGTACTGCGTAACTACATTGGATTTGGTGGCCGCGCCCGCCGCAAAGAGTACTGGATGTTCGTTCTGGTGAACTTCGTCCTGATTATGGTGCTGGGCATCGTGGATAAAATTCTCGGCTGGGAGCGGGCTGGCGGTGAAGGCGTACTGACCACCATCTATGGCCTGTTAGTCCTGCTGCCATCGTGGGCGGTACTGTTCCGTCGGCTGCACGATACCGATCGTTCGGCGTGGTGGTTGCTACTTCTGCTGATCCCGATTGTGGGCTGGATCGTGATTTTGATCTTCAACTGCCAGAGCGGGACGCCGGGCGAAAACCGCTTTGGTCCCGATCCTAAGATCGGCGCGTAAATTACTGCCCGGTGGCGCTTACGCTTACCGGGCCTGTACGCTTATTTGTTGTGGTGCGCAAAGAGCTTTGGAATTTCTCGCAGGCACCACGATTTGGCTTCGCCCATGCTGTCGCGACGCCACGCCATAATGATATCCACTTCGCTGGTGTACTCCGGGCTCACGACCCGCAGTCGCCCTTCCGCAATATCTTTTTCCACAAACGGGTACGGCATTGTCGCCACGCCCAGACCGGCCAGCAGCGCCTGCCTTTTGTCTTCCAGCGAGGTCACCGTCAGACGAGGCTGCTTATCCAGAAGCTGCACCGTCAGCACCGGACGCTCGCGCGCGGTATCCGCGACCGCCACGCCGCGATACTTCACGCGCGTCACTTCAGAGAGCGGCTCCGGCTCCTGATGAATCGGGTGGTTGGGTGCGGCAACGTAAACGTTCATCACGCTGTAGAGCTTGCGCGAGTTGATTTCCGACGATGAGCGGAAGTGCATGTCCGGGGCGATGACAATATCCGCCCTGCCCGTCTCCAGACGTTCCCACGCGCCTGCCAGCACCTCGGTGATGATGGACAGCTGCGTATTAGCCTTCGCCGCCAGGCGGTCCACCAGCGGGAAC
This sequence comes from Enterobacter sp. UCD-UG_FMILLET, assembly GCF_000762975.1. Taxonomy (NCBI): domain Bacteria; kingdom Pseudomonadati; phylum Pseudomonadota; class Gammaproteobacteria; order Enterobacterales; family Enterobacteriaceae; genus Enterobacter; species Enterobacter sp. UCD-UG_FMILLET. The sequence continues at coordinate 13,343 of NZ_JRJC01000038.1, read as the reverse complement.
AGCGCTTCAGTCGGCACCAGCGCTTCGGTAACTAACGTCAGATGGGTTTCCCAGCCGCGCGCCAGCGCTTCGGCGTCTGTCGTCAGCTTGTCCGCCGCTTCCAGCAGCACGCGGCCGCGCTCCAGCAGCATTCGCCCCACGTTGGTGAATTTTGTTCGATGACCGGAGCGGTCAAACAGCACCACGTCCAGCTCTTCCTCCAGCTTCTGCATGGTGTAGCTTAGCGCAGACGGAACGCGCCCCAGCTCATCTGCCGCCGCCGCAAAACTGCCGCGCCGGTCAATCGCGTCCATGACGCGAAGCGCCTCAAGCGTCAATGCTCTCTCTTTAGCCATCTCGTTCTCATTCAGGAAATTTGAACATACCGGGCAGAATATCTGGCTAACAATGCAGCGTCCATACCTTTACCATTGTTTTAGTGTAAAGAGAGGTCAAGTTTATGATTACGACAAGAACAGCTAAACAGTGCGGACAAGCCGATTTCGGTTGGCTGCAGGCCCGCTACACCTTTTCCTTTGGACACTACTTTGACCCTAAACTCCTCGGTTACGCTTCATTGCGCGTGTTGAATCAGGAAGTGCTCGCCCCGGGCGCCTCCTTCCAGCCGCGTACGTACCCGAAAGTCGATATCCTGAACCTGATCCTGGAAGGCGAGGCAGAATACCGCGATAGCGAGGGCAATCATGTCCAGGCAAAGGCTGGCGAAGCGTTGTTAATTTCCACGCAGCCGGGCATCAGCTACAGCGAGCATAACCTCAGCAAAGATAAAACGCTGACCCGCATGCAGCTGTGGCTAGACGCCTGCCCCGAGCGGGAAAATCCGCTGGTACAGAAGTTAGATTTAACGGGCGATAAACAGCAGCTGATTGCATCGCCGGACGGCAGTAAAGGTAGCCTGCAGCTGCGCCAGCAGGTGTGGCTGCACCATATCGAACTGAAGAAAGGTGAACAGGCGAGCTTCCAGCTTCATGGTCCGCGCGCCTATTTGCAGTCTATTCACGGTACGGTGCATGCGGTGACGCACACGGAAGAGAAAGAAGCGCTCACCTGCGGCGACGGGGCGTTTATTCGTGATGAAGCGAACATCACCCTGGTGGCGGATACGCCGCTGCGCGCGCTGCTGATTGATTTACCGGTTTAGAGAATGCCCTCACCCTAACCCTCTCCCACCGGGAGAGGGAAACGATCGAGCCACGGCAGAATCATCCGGCGCCGTTCGCGACGTACGAAATCACGCTGCCAGCGAGGCGGCGACCAGCGCAATACGGGTCATTTTCATCATCTTACTGTCCTTACATGCTGTGATAGGGAAAAGCAGGCGTATTGTTTTTCAAGAGCGGATGAAGATGTGTGAGTAATTATATAAACAATTTTGTATGTTTAGCGGGCAAAAAAATGCCCCCTGCGTTGAGGGGGCATGAGACCTGAATGTCGTCAGATAGATTGCGTAAACGTCCTCGAAATCACATCCTGCTGCTGCTCACGCGTCAGCGCATTAAACCGCACCGCATAGCCCGAAACGCGGATGGTCAGGTTCGGGTAGTTCTCGGGATGCGCAATGGCATCGAGGAGCATCTCCCTGTTCATAACGTTAACGTTCAGATGCTGCCCGCCCTCAATGGACGCTTCGTGATGGAAGTACCCGTCCAGCAGCCCCACCAGGTTGGTTTTGCGCACCAGCTCGTCCTTGCCCAGCGCCTGCGGCACGATGGAGAAGGTGTAGGAGATCCCGTCTTTGGCATAGGTGAACGGCAGTTTGGCCACCGACGTTAGCGAGGCCACCGCCCCTTTTCTGTCGCGGCCGTGCATCGGGTTCGCGCCAGGCGCAAACGGCGTGCCGCCGCGGCGTCCGTCCGGCGTGTTCCCGGTCTTCTGACCGTACACCACGTTGGAGGTGATGGTCAGAATCGACTGGGTTGGCACCGCGTTGCGGTAGGTTGGCAGCGCCTGAATTTTCTTCATAAAGCGCTCCACCAGGTCGCAGGCGATGCTGTCCACTCGGTCGTCGTTGTTGCCGTACTGCGGATAGTCCCCTTCAATCACAAAATCGACCGCCAGACTGGTATGGTCGCGCACCGGCTTCACCGTAGCGTATTTAATGGCCGACAGGGAGTCCGCCGCTACCGACAGCCCGGCAATGCCGCAGGCCATGGTGCGATAGACGTCGCGGTCATGGAGCGCCATCAGCGAGGCTTCGTAGCTGTACTTATCATGCATGTAGTGAATGAGGTTCAGGGCGCTGATGTACTGCACCGCCAGCCAGTCCATAAAGTGGTCGAGGCTCGCCATCACGGTATTGTAATCCAGCACGTCGTCCAGCAGCGGCTCGGTTTTCGGGCCGACCTGAATCTTCAGCTTCTCGTCCACCCCGCCGTTGATCGCGTACAGCAGCGTTTTGGCGAGGTTGGCGCGCGCGCCAAAGAACTGCATCTGCTTGCCGATCACCATCGGGCTGACGCAGCAAGCAATGGCGTAGTCGTCGCTGTTGAAGTCCGCACGCATCAGATCGTCGTTCTCATACTGCAGCGAAGAGGTGACGCTCGAAACCTGCGCGGCGTATTTCTTGAACGCAATCGGCAGTTGTTCAGACCAGAGGATCGTCAGGTTCGGCTCCGGCGCAGGCCCCATGGTGTGCAGGGTATGCAGATAGCGGAAGCTATTTTTGGTCACCAGCGTGCGGCCGTCCAGCCCCATGCCGCCAATCACTTCCGTCGCCCAGATCGGATCGCCGGAGAAGAGCGTGTCGAACTCCGGCGTGCGCAGGAAGCGCACCATGCGGATCTTCATAATGAAGTGGTCGATCAGCTCCTGCGCCTGGATTTCATTCAGCCGCCCCGCCTGCATGTCGCGTTCAATGTAAATATCGAGGAACGAGGCCGTGCGCCCCAGCGACATTGCCCCGCCGTTCTGGGATTTCACCGCTGCCAGGTAGGCAAAATAGACCCACTGCACCGCTTCCTGAGCGCTCATCGCCGGACGCGAGATATCAAAGCCATAGCTGGCCGCCATCTGCTGGATCTGCAGCAGCGCGCGCTTGTGCTCCGCCAGCTCTTCGCGCAGGCGGATCGTCGCCTCCAGATCTTCACCGCGCTCCAGCCTGCCCTGCAGATCGGCAAACTGCAGTTCGCGCTCGCGCACCAGATAAGCGATCCCGTATAGCGCCACGCGGCGATAGTCGCCGATGATGCGTCCGCGCCCGTAGCCGTCCGGCAAGCCGGTCAGCACGCCGGATTTACGGCAGCGCATCATCTCCGGCGAATAGACGTCAAACACCCCCTGGTTGTGGGTTTTGCGCAGGTCGGTAAACAGGTATTCGAACTGCGGATCCATCTCCCGGCCATAGGCTTCAAACGAGCTGCGGATCATGTTGATCCCGCCATACGGGTGCAGCGCGCGCTTGAGCGGCTTATCGGTTTGCAGGCCGACGATCGTCTCCAGATCCTGGTCGATGTAGCCCGGCCCGTGGGCCGTAATGGTGGTGGCAATGTTGGTGTCAAAATCCACCGGGGCGTGGGTGGCATTCTCCTGGCGAATGCCGACCATTACCTTCTGCCACAGCGCCGTCGTTGCTGGCGTCGCCTGCGCGAGGAAAGCTTCATCGCCTTCATAAGGGGTGTAGTTATGCTGAATAAAATCGCGGACGTTGACGGCGTTTTTCCATTCTTCACCGCGAAACCCGGCCCATGCGTCGCTGTAGGGCGCGACGCCCGTATCGATAGTTACTTTCATATGTTTCTCGCTTTATCAGGCGTAAGCCGCGGCCGGGATAACCTTTCCAAGACGGAGGGCGTCCAGCGCGATCATTTTTTCTTCGTTGGTAGGGACAACCGCGCAGGCCACGCGGGACGACTCGGAGGAAATCACGCGCTCACCCGCGCTGCCCGGCAGGTCATTTTTGGCGTCGTCGAGAACGATGCCGAAGACTTTCAGATGGTCCGCCACCAGCGCGCGGACAAGCTTCGAGTTTTCGCCAATGCCGCCGGTAAAGACCACCCCATCCAGGCGGTGCAGCGACGCCGCGTGACCGGCGATATGTCGCGCAATGCGGTGCACGAAGGTGTGTATTGCCAGCTGTGCCCGCTCGTTGCCTTCGTGCCAGGCTTTCTCCAGCGTACGTAAATCGGAGGAGATGCCGGAGATCCCAAGCAACCCGGACTCTTTATTGACCACGCGCTCCAGATCCTCGAACGACTGCCCGGTCTGCTGGGCAATCCACGCCATCGCGCCGAAGTCCACGTCGCCGCAGCGCGTCCCCATTACCAGCCCTTCCAGCGGCGTCATCCCCATCGAGGTGTCGACGCTTTCGCCGTTGCGCACCGCGCAGATGGACGCCCCGTTGCCGAGATGGGCAATCACCAGGCCGCTGTCGTCGGGGGACAGCCCGAGGAGCGTATGCGCCTGCGCGGCCACGTAGCGGTGAGAGGTCCCGTGGAAGCCGTAGCGGCGCACGCCCAGCTCTTCAAAATAGCGGTAGGGCAATCCGTACAGATACGCCTTCGGCGGCAGCGTCTGGTGGAAGCTGGTATCAAATACCGCGACCTGCTGCACGCCCGGGAACAGGCGCTCTGCCGCTTCCACGCCGCTCAGGTTGGCGTAGTTATGCAGCGGTGCCAGCGGGGAGACCTGGCGGATCTGCGCGATCGCCTCTTCCGTGATCAGGGTCGACTCGCTGAAGAGATTTCCCCCGTGCGCAATGCGGTGGCCAATTAAGGCCACGCTGCTCATCAGGTTACGCTTCTCCAGCTCCAGGGCGATGGCAGCCAGCGCCCCTTCGTAGTCCTGGTGAGCCATTCTGGCTGGCTCACCCCCGTTCACGGAAATAAAGGCTTTTTCAGTGTTGATGCCGTCTGCAATGCCCGTGATCAGGGCATCGCAGCTGCTAGCGTCGAGCACCGAAAACTTAACAGAGGACGATCCGCAGTTAATAACCAGTACAACCGGAAACTCAATCATCATGTGACTCCGCTCTTCCTGAGCAATGGGTTAGAACAGTTTGTAAACGATATTCAGAATGGTCAGCAGCCCGACCGCGGTAACGAAGATGTTCTCGGTGCGCCCTTTGTATTTCGCCAGCGCCGGTGCTTTGCGGATGGCATACATCGGCAGCAGGCACAGCAGAGAGGCGATGATTGGTGCGCCCATGGCTTCAATAAGGTCCAGAATGTTCGGGTTGGCGTAGGCCACAACCCAGGTGGAGCCCATGATGAACACCATGCTGATGGTGTTCAGTTTGCCAACGGAGACTTTCTTCTTATCGCCCTTGTAGCCGAACTTGAGGATCAGGCCGTTCAGCCCTTCCAGCGTGCCCAGGTAGTGACCGAAGAAGGATTTGAAGATAGCCACCAGCGCGATGATGGAGGCACCGTATTCCAGTACCGTCGCGAACGTCGACTTGGTGCCGGACATTGACGCAAAGTGGTTCGCAAGGTAAGAGAGCACCGGAATGTTCTGCGCCTTGGCGTCCGCCATGTTCTGCGGAGAGAGCGTAAACAGGCAGCTAAAGGCGAAGAACATCACCACGGCCACCATTAGCAGGCTGGCGCGACCGATGATTTTGGAACATTTCTGCTCGGTGAATTCTTTACCGAACTCAGGCTCGTACTCTTCGCGCTTGGAGACCACAAACGAGGAGACGATAGGCGAGAAGTTGAAGGAGAAGACCATGATGGAGATACCCAGCCACACCGTGACCAGAATGCCGTCATGACCGGTGAAGGCGATATCGCTCAGGTTGACCTGGTCAATCACCGCCGAGTTCCAGTAAGGGATCAGCGACAGGGAAATCAGCACCAGGCTGGCGATAAACGGGAACACCAGGAAGCTCATGACCTTCACCATCAGGTCTTTACCAAACCAGATAACAAAGGCCATCAGCAATAGCAGGAACAGCGCCACCACGCCGCGGTTCAGCGCAGGCAGCTGGAGCTGGTTTTCCCAGAAGGTCATAAAGGTGTTGGTAATGGTGACGCCGTAAATCCACAGCAGCGGGCAAATGGCGAAGAAGTAGAGGAAGGTGATCACCACTCCACCGGTTTTGCCAAAATGCTCTTCCACCGTTTCAGTGATGTTGCCGGAGACGTTGCTGCCGGAGAGGCACAAACGCGCCAGCGCGCGGTGGCAGTAAAACGCAATCGGGAACGCGAGAACCAGCATCAGCAGGATAGGGATCAATCCACCAAAGCCTGCGCGGATGGGGAAGAACAGCACGCCTGCGCCAATGGCGGTACCAAACAGGCCGAGCGTCCATGTGGTATCAGACTTACGCCAGGAGGACGTCTTTGTCTGGCCAACGATAATGCTTTCTGTGTTGCTCATAGGTCACCTTTATGCGTCAACGAAGCCGGTAATTTGGGAAACACGGGAGAGATCGATATTGCCGCCGGAAATAATGCAGACGGTTTTACGACCCTGAATATAGTGGTCAAGCTTGCCGCTTAATAACGCGGCACAGGCCAGCGCGCCGGCACCTTCCGTCACCACTTTATTTCGCTGAATAAGCGCGATCATGCTGTCGCGAATGTTGTCTTCGCTGACCAGCACAATGTCATCAACCAGCTCGCGAACAATTTCGAACGGTAAATTACCGGGACGAGAAACATCACAGCCGTCGGCCAGCGTGCCGGTAACGCGATGGCTCATTATTTCTCCGGCCTGATACGATGCCGCCATGCCGTGAACATTTTCTGACTGCACGCCGATGATATTAATGGTGGGGTTGATGGATTTAATTGCCGTCGCAATCCCGGCAATTAAACCGCCGCCGCCGATAGGCACAATAACGTTATCCACGTCGTATAAATCTTCGAGAATTTCCAGACCGATGGTGCCCTGCCCGGCGATCACTTTGGCATCGTCGTACGGCGGAATAAAAATACGCCCTTCCATCTCGACGATTTCGCTGACTTTGGCGATGGTGTCGTTAAAATTCTCGCCGTGCAGCACCACTTCGGCAGAGTAGTCGCGGGTGGCGGCAACCTTAGACTTCGGCGCGCCCATCGGCATCACCACTTTACCGTCAATGCCAAGCATCGCGCAGGAGAGGGACACACCCTGCGCGTGGTTCCCCGCGGAGCAGGCGACAACGCCTTTGCGTTTTTCAGCGTCGGTCAGCGAGCTTAATTTGTTAAACGCGCCGCGGATCTTAAACGAGCCGGTACGTTGCATATTCTCGAACTTCAGGAATATTTCGCCCTTACAGCGTTCGCTGAGATAATTCGAGCGAGGCATACCGGTTTTATATATTTTTCCTGCCAGTCGTTTTCTGGCGTCCTGAATATCTTCAATCGTTACCGGGAGATCGTAGGTAATATGCATAATATCCTCGTTATAATAATTCATTCTTTTCAGGCAAAGTCAGGGTATCAGAGCGTTACAGAGATAAGCTCTGGGTGTTTTTAAAATGATTACTCATTATTCATCGTCGTCTTTCGATATTCATCGACGAATACTGTTTTGCCAGCTCAACTAATACTGACGCCGATTTTTTAATCCTGTAATTTTTTGACCACACGGCGGCATAACGCGCCACGGGTAATTTATCTTCCACGGGCAGCACAATAAACTGGTCAGAACCGAACGGGGCAATCATGTCGCGGGGAATGACCGTCAGATAATCGGCATTCAGGACAAGGTTATAAATGGTGACGACGGAATCGGTCTGGACGATGTTTTCGATGCTGATGTGGTTGTCTTGCAGAGTAGTCAGAAGTTCTTTGTAGTAGCCCATATCGGTTTGCGGCATTACCCACTGCTCGTGCGTGAGCGATGCCAGTGTCGTCGGGCCGGTGCACGTTCGCGTTTTGCTGGCGACCAGCACAAACTCGGACTCAAACAGCGGTTCGACGTGCAGATCCTGCAGCAGCATTTCATCGCTCAGCGTGCCGATAGCGAAATCCAGACGACCGTCGCGAATGGCCGGAAGGAAAGAGGAGAGCTGGGCTTCATACATCGAGACGCGTGCTTTCGGGAACACTTCCTTGAATTTTTTGATCATTTCAGACAGGAAGGTAAAGCCGATCAGCGACGGGTAGCCAAAGGAGACGTCCATAACGGTGCTGAAACTCAGGCTGTTAATCTCACTCACCATATTTTTCATTTCGCGGGTGATCGACTCTGAGTACGAGAGCAGAACCTGGCCCGCGGCAGTGAGTTTTACGCCGGTGTTTTTACGCACCATCACTTCCACGCCGAAGTAGGACTCAATATCGCTGATGATTTTGCTGACGGCGGGTTGCGTCAGGCCAAGCTGTCTTGCTGCAGAACCTATGGAGCCACTTTTAATGACTTCCTGAAATACCACGAGGTGCTGTGTTTTCGGTAGAATAATAGTGTTCATAATATTCTGCGCTTATTTCCCTATGACGGAGCGGATTCTACCTAATAGTGTTTAAGGGGGTATGTGCTGTCACTCACAATTTGCTTTTCCGCACGCTTCACTGGAACAACAACAACCTAAAAAAACCTTTATTATCAATAAAATGAATAATTTCAGCCACACCATTACGCTGATATCGATCAATAAAATCAGTGGCAATAAATTTATTTTATGGCGATAACCTTGATAAATTTTTCTGCGTTAAAAAAATCAATAAAGACGATCTTTCAGGCAATTAAAGACCAATAAATAACCGCTATTGGTTTGAAACATTCTTTCATTTTATTAAATTTTTCCGATGCGAATTTTCAGGTTTGTGGAAAAGAGTGGAATGCGTCACATATTCACGGGGGAAATGTATTTGATTTCAATATATGCATATCAAACGAGAAAACATTCGCGATCATAAAAGCAACAAACATAACAAATTATCAATACTAAAAATCGTGTGTTTTTTAGCGTGAAATTTTGTGATGACGATCGTCTATAGATGCAGAAGCGATACTGAAGGGATAAAAACAGTGAAATGTGCTTAATGTCGCAAATATGAGAATTGATGTCGTTTGTCAGGCGCTGCGCTTACCCATCCAGCATCACCCGGAAAGCAAAAACCCCGCCGAGGCGGGGTTTTTTAAGAAGTTGAAGCTGACCGATAAGCCGGGTTCTGTCGTGGACAGTCATTCATCTAGGCCAGCAATCGCTCACTGGCTCAAGCAGCCTACCCGGGTTCAGTACGGGCCGTACCATGTGAACCCCTATTTGGCCTTGCTCCGGGTGGAGTTTACCGTGCCACGGACTGTTACCAGCCGCGCGGTGCGCTCTTACCGCACCCTTTCACCCTTACCTGATCCCGCTTGCGCGGGCCATCGGCGGTTTGCTCTCTGTTGCACTGGTCGTGGGTTTCCCCCCCAGGCGTTACCTGGCACCCTGCCCTATGGAGCCCGGACTTTCCTCCCCTTCGCCCGTCTCCCCCGAAAGGGACGACGACGAAGCGGCGACTGTCTGGTCAGCTTCGGCGCGCAGTATAGAGGGTTTGCGCGCCGCTGTCACCCTCAGGTGTGGGCAAGGCGTGATTAACGCGCCACTTCCACCTTCGCCAGTTTTTCGTAGTAGCACGCAATCGCGCTGTGGTCGGCCGTGCCCAGGCCATCGGCACGCAGCGCCTGCATCATCTCCATGACCGCCGCGGTCAGCGGCAGCTGTGCGCCTACGCCGTGAGAGGTATCCAGCGCGTTCGCCAGATCTTTGATATGCAGGTCGATGCGGAAACCGGGTTTGAAATTACGATCCATGACCATCGGCGCTTTGGCATCCAGCACGGTACTGCCCGCCAGACCGCCGCGAATGGCCTGATAGACCAGATCCGGATTGACGCCCGCTTTGGTTGCCAGCGTCATCGCTTCGGACATGGCGGCAATGTTCAGCGCCACAATCACCTGGTTGGCCAGCTTGGTCACGTTACCCGCCCCGATGTCCCCGGTATGCACCACGGAGCCCGCCATTGCTTTCATCAGATCGTAAAATCTATCGAAAACGGCTTTATCACCGCCGACCATCACCGACAGCGTGCCGTCGATCGCTTTCGGCTCACCGCCGCTGACCGGCGCATCCAGCATATCGACGCCTTTCGCTTTTAACGCCTCGCTGATTTCACGGCTTGCAAGCGGTGCGATAGAGCTCATATCGATCAGCACCAGACCCGGCTTCGCACCTTCGATAATGCCGTTCTCACCCAGCGCAACCTCTTTAACATGCGGTGAGTTTGGCAGCATGGTGATGATGACGTCGCACTGCTCGGCAATGGCCTTCGCGGTGGTGGCCGTTTCAGCGCCCGCCGCCATTACCTCTGCCACGGCCTGCGGATTGTGATCGGATACCACCAGCGAGTAACCCGCTTTGATGAGGTTCTTACTCATTGGTTTACCCATGATGCCCAGGCCAATAAAACCCACTTTCAGCGTCATAATCTGTTTCCTCAATGATGGTTATTTTTTAAAAGCGTCGGCTAATTTCTGCGTGGCCGAGCGGAATACGCCGAGGTCGCTGCCGACGGCAACAAACGTGGCTCCCCACTCCAGATAGCGACGGGCGTCAGCCTCAACCGGCGCCAGAATGCCGCACGGTTTGCCGTGTGCTTTAGCGCGGGCAAAGATGTGCTGGATCGCGCGCTGCACGTCAGGGTGGCCGGCGTTACCCAGGTGGCCAAAGGCGGCCGCCAGATCGCTTGGCCCGACGAAGATGCCGTCCACGCCGTTTGTGGCCGCAATCGCGTCAACGTTATCAACGCCCTGCTGGCTCTCGATCTGAACCAGAATGGTGATGTTGCTGTTGGACTGCGCGAAGTAGTCCGGCACGGTGCCAAACATATTGGCGCGATGCGAAACGGAAACGCCGCGGATCCCTTCTGGCGGATAGCGCGTTGAGGCTACGGCCAGGGCCGCTTGTTCTTCCGTCTCCACAAACGGGATCAGGAAGTTGTAGAAACCGATATCCAGCAGGCGCTTGATAATCACCGGCTCGTTAGTTGGCACGCGCACTACCGGGGCGCTGGGGCTGCCTTTCAGCGCCATCAGCTGCGGAATAAAGGTGCTGATATCGTTTGGCGCATGTTCGCCGTCCAGCACCAGCCAGTCGAACCCGGCCAGGCCCAGCACTTCGGTGCTGATTGGGTTTGCCAGCGCGGACCAGCAGCCAATCTGAATCTGGTGCGCCGCGAGGGCCGCTTTAAATTTATTCGGGAAGATATCGTTATTCATCGTATTTACCTTTTTAATTCCGCAGCCTATATCAGCATCATTTTATTTATCCAGACACCGCGCCAGCATTATATTTATTATTCTGACGTATTTTGGCGTTATAAATTCGTCATTCAGTATAAAACGCAACCCACGACCGCACATTGTTTTAATGCTCAAGCATTGCGTAACATTTCAATGAATTTTTTTGCATATGCACAAGGCGCTGGGCGCTAATGCACAGAATCAGGCATTCCTGGCTCGGGAGCGATCGAGATCACATTTTCATATCTCCTATGCTGACATGCTTTATTTCTGAAAGCCGCGTATTTATTTCTACAATTAGAAAATTGGCTGAATTTATTATCAGACACTTTGCTGGAGAATACTGAACAATGGCCGACATTGAAATTCGACAGGCATCGCCGACGGCGTTTTATATAAAAGTCCACGACACTGATAATGTGGCGATTATTGTCAACGACAATGGCTTAAAAGCGGGCACCCGCTTTCCGGACGGGCTGGAACTGATTGAGCATATTCCGCAGGGACATAAAGTCGCCCTGGTGGATATCCCTGCTAACAGCGAAATCGTACGTTACGGTGAAGTCATCGGCTATGCCGTTCGCTCTATACCGCAGGGGAGCTGGGTTGAGGAGTCGCTGGTGGCGCTGCCGGAAGCGCCGCCGCTGAACACGCTTCCGCTGGCGACCCGCGTGCCGGAACCGCTTCCTCCGCTGGAAGGCTATACCTTCGAAGGCTACCGAAATGTGGACGGCAGCGTCGGTACCAAGAATCTGCTTGGCATTACTACCAGCGTGCACTGCGTGGCGGGCGTAGTGGATTACGTGGTGAAAATCATCGAACGCGATCTGCTGCCGAAATACCCGAACGTCGACGGCGTGGTTGGCCTGAACCACCTCTACGGCTGCGGCGTGGCGATTAACGCACCCGCTGCGGTAGTGCCTATCCGTACCATCCACAATATTGCCCTCAACCCGAACTTTGGCGGCGAGGTGATGGTCATCGGTCTGGGGTGTGAAAAATTGCAGCCAGAGCGCCTGCTGCAGGGCACCGAAGATGTCAAAGCCATTCCGGCAGACGAGGCCAGCATCGTGCGCCTGCAGGACGAACGCCACGTGGGTTTCCGCTCAATGGTCGACGATATTCTGCAGGTGGCTGAACGCCATCTGGACAAGCTCAACAAGCGCCAGCGCGAAACCTGCCCGGCCTCTGATTTGGTAGTAGGCACCCAGTGCGGCGGCAGCGATGCTTTCTCCGGCGTGACGGCCAACCCGGCGGTGGGCTATGCGTCCGATCTGCTTGTGCGCTGCGGCGCCACGGTGATGTTCTCCGAGGTAACCGAAGTACGTGATGCCATCCATCTGCTCACACCACGCGCAGTTAATGAAGAGGTCGGCAAGCGCCTGCTTGAGGAAATGGCCTGGTACGATAGCTATCTCGATATGGGCAAAACCGACCGCAGCGCCAATCCCTCACCGGGGAACAAAAAAGGCGGCCTGGCAAACGTGGTGGAAAAAGCCCTTGGTTCGATTGCCAAATCCGGCCAGAGCGCAATTGTGGAAGTCCTCTCTCCGGGCCAGCGCCCGACGAAGCGCGGCCTAATCTACGCGGCAACGCCGGCCAGCGATTTCGTCTGCGGCACGCAGCAGGTGGCATCCGGCATTACGGTACAGGTCTTTACCACCGGGCGCGGCACGCCGTACGGCCTGATGGCGGTGCCTGTGATCAAGATGGCGACCCGCACCGAGCTGGCGAACCGCTGGTATGACTTAATGGATATCAACGCGGGCACCATCGCCACCGGAGAAGAAAGCATTGAGGACGTGGGCTGGAAGCTGTTCCACTTCATTCTGGATGTCGCCAGCGGGCGGAAGAAAACGTTCTCCGACCAGTGGGGACTGCATAATCAGCTGGCGGTGTTTAACCCGGCACCGGTGACGTGATTTCCCCTCACCCTGCCCTCTGTACGGTCCGGGGACATAGTGAACACTTGTTCGGGGACATGGTAGACACTTACAACTAAGGCATAAGAACCCGTTTATGGAGTCGCTTATGCCCTGGGATGCGAGAGATACCATGTCATTACGTACTGAGTTTGTTTTGTTCGCCTCGCAGGACGGGGCGAACATCCGTTACCTCTGCCGTCACTACGGCATTTCACCTGCCACCGGCTACAAGTGGCTTCAGCGCTGGGCTCAGGAAGGCCCGTC
>NZ_JRJC01000037.1:0-645 GCF_000762975.1 Enterobacter sp. UCD-UG_FMILLET | reverse complement strand
CTCGACTCCATGAAGTCGGAATCGCTAGTAATCGTAGATCAGAATGCTACGGTGAATACGTTCCCGGGCCTTGTACACACCGCCCGTCACACCATGGGAGTGGGTTGCAAAAGAAGTAGGTAGCTTAACCTTCGGGAGGGCGCTTACCACTTTGTGATTCATGACTGGGGTGAAGTCGTAACAAGGTAACCGTAGGGGAACCTGCGGTTGGATCACCTCCTTACCTTAAAGAACCTGCCTTTGTAGTGTCCACACAGATTGTCTGATGAATGATAAACTTCTGAATGTACTTTTGAGTGCATTAAGAAGTTTTGCTCTTTAAAAATCTGGATCAAGCTGAAAATTGAAACGACACATCTTAATGGTGTGTTCGAGTCTCTCAAATTTTCGCAATCATGAAGTGAAACATCTTCGGGTTGTGAGGTTAAGCGACTAAGCGTACACGGTGGATGCCCTGGCAGTCAGAGGCGATGAAGGACGTGCTAATCTGCGAAAAGCGCCGGCGAGGTGATATGAACCTTTGACCCGGCGATGTCCGAATGGGGAAACCCAGTGCAATTCGTTGCACTATCGTTAACTGAATACATAGGTTAACGAGGCGAACCGGGGGAACTGAAACATCTAAGTACCCCGAGGAAAAGAAAT